>JAHLWT010000120.1 GCA_019057775.1 Promethearchaeota archaeon | reverse complement strand
GAATGAAAACACTTAAATGATTTATTAGCTATTCTTTAATAAACATACTCTAATTTAAAATAATAATGTAAATACCATCGAAACTCCTAATACTCCTGACAATACACACATTACTACTAATGATATAGAAAGTGCAACCATTTTCTTATTTTTTAGCATGATTTATTAATTGCACCTTTTTTATTAGTTCTATAAAATCTTTTCTCATTCAATTGTTTTTTTGTAAGTAAGGCAATAGGTTCGTTGATATTATCCGAAAGCCATTTCTGAGTCTTTTTCGTTTGATTGTAATTATTAGGAATACATTCTATTATACTATCATTCCTTAAATTGACATAATATTTTTTTTCTAATAATAACATTTTTGATCACTCTTTTTTTTTACTTTTTTGGAAAAACAAATAAATAATAGATTGATAAGTATTTAAATGAAACCAAAATGAAACAAAGTTAAAACTAAATATTAATTTAGCTTATAAGTAATTAATAATAAATATTAATTTAACATGGTGAGAAGTATAGAAAAAATAGGAAGAGTTATAAAAGTGGGTAATTCTAAAGGAATCATCATTGATAAAGATGTACTTGAATATTTGAATTTAGATATTGGCGATGCTATAAAGATTACAATCGAAAAGCTCGAAGATGTTAAACCAAGAAAAATGAAGAAAAAGAACAAAAAAGGAAAAGGTGTTTTATAAGATGAAAGATAAAGGAATGAAACAGAGGTTTGCGGTACAATTAATTATAAGTAAACTTGAATTCGATGGTAATACAATAGAATCATTCAATTTACTTGATCGTATGGAAATCGTTTCATTTGAACTATTAGAAGGAAGATTAACTAGATTTTATAATGATGGGATTGAAAAAATTGAAGAAATAAAAGAAGATCTCATTTGATCTTACTTTAATATGTATTAGAATCTCTCCCCCCTGCTCCTTACTGCGATGTTTATAACATCGCACAACCAAGCCTTCTTCTTCCAATTTAAGTTCACGTCTGCATGGGAGATATAGGTTTCTTTGTCAATGTGGGTTCAAATCGGTTATTTTTTCCACGTCTGCATTGGGATATTTCTTATATAAATGTATACATGTATACAAGCACATTTTTTCCACGTCTGCATGGGGATATACTACTTTTCTCTTATCCAATTAGGTGTAGAAAGAAAATCATATTATTTGCTATTTTACTCCTGGAGTTCTTTTTAAAAAAATTAAAATTAAGAAATTTTGCTCTCAGGATGGCCATATTTTTTTGCTATAAATTTTCATTTCTACTGGTGTAGACATCTTTTTTTACTTTTCTTTGCTATATTAGTCAATATATTTTTACCATGATTTATGTAGTTTTAAAAAATACTTTGAACTTTGAACTTTAAACTTTAAACTTTAATGTCTTGCGAGTGTTTTTTAAACATCCCCACCTATCGTTAAATCATCATTTCATTATTTTTAATAATTAAATGATCATTTCTAGGCATTTTTAGATTAACATATGGTACCATGTTGTTTTATTTTAAAATAAGAGCATGTACCGTAAAGTTAGATCATCTTGAAAAATCTATCCAGGATATTGAAAAAATTCACATATTTAATTTATTTTTAAAAATATGGGTATTTCTCCTTATTTTTTATTATTCAAATTTCAAACTTCAAATTTCGGTTTTCGAAAAAATGTCTTTGAACATCCTTACCTATCGGTAAATCCAATTTTTATTATCTTCTATTATAAAAGATTAGATTTCGTATATTTTTATAGTTATAATTACATTAAAACGTATAAGGGTTTTAAATAATCGCTTAGCCCATCAATTCATCGTTTATTGAAGTTTATGGAAGTATCAATAAAATGAGAATAGGGATTTCGATTACAGCAAACACTAAGATTTCATTCAAACTCATCATAGAATAGGATATAATTAGCAAAATGCCCTTGGATACATGGAGAAAATGTATTATTGAAAAGTTGGATTAATCCAACTTTCCAAAATGCCCTTGGATACATGGAGAAAATATTCGTATTAATACGAATTTTAGAAATTCACTTAAAATGCCCTTGGATACATGGAGAAAATGTCCGACATGACGGACTTTTAAATTTTCTCTTAACCTATGATGTGTAGAAAGAAAATCATATTATTTGGTATTTTACTCCTGAAGATATAAAATTCTTTATTGGCCATCAGGACCAGGATGCTTTTTTAAAAAATTGTGGATCCGTAACCAATTCGATTACGTTTAACCACGCATAATTGTAAATTATTAATGTATTAGTCTATTAATCTACTAATAATTAACTGTATTAATGCTTAAAAATAAATTAGATTATTATGAAAAAAGCACAAGCAAGTCTAAATATGGATCCTAAAATGCACTCTACTCTAAAGATTGAATCAGCAAAACGAAAAATCCCTATGAAAAAGATAGTTACTGATGCTTTAACCGAATATTTTGAGAAGTATAAAATAGAAAATAAAGAAGAATAAATAAGAGGTAAAAAGTGTGAAAGAAATATCGGAATGGATTAAAAACGTGTATGGCTTTGAAGAAAAAGAAATAGGTTCTGGGCAAATGTGGATTTGTCTTGGTGGATTAATGGGTTTTCCTTATAGAGATTCTTATTTTTGTAATGAATTGAGAAGTAAAGGGAAATATATAGCTCATACATTTCGATATCTTTTAGATCATTGTAAATTTGAAGGAAAACTAATATTATTCAATAGTAAAATCAAATTTAGTTATTCTCTCTTAAAGATGTTTATTTGGTTATTTAATCCAAAAGATGCAATTATTGAAGTTGATTTAGATGAGCCAACACCAATGATAATTTCTGCACCAAATGTTCAATTTGAAATGCTTTTAGGTGCAAAAGACATAGAATAATTTTAAAATCAAATGAAAAAGAGATGAAACCATGAGTTTAGATGATTTTGCAAGAGATATGGCAACAAAAATTGAGAAATTTATTTTTAAAGAGGGTGTATGGGGATTATATATGGAAGAAGGAATGAAAGTTCTTGGAATTAAAGCACCATTAGTGGAATTTGGCATTGGAATAGAGAAAGGATATACTACGGAACAAGTATGTCGATTTATAAATGAATTCCATCTTAATCCTAAAAATGCAATTGATTTTTATAATAAATACAAAGATACTTTTATTGTTAATAAAATTGATTCAATCGAATAAATAAATCATGGGAATAATGAATTATATGATTGAGGCTTTAGAAAATGGATTTAATAAAGGAATATGAGAAAGCGAGGGGTTTTCTTAGTAAAGCAATGTTAGAATGTCTAAGAGACTATCCAAAACATCAAAAAACTGTTATAGCTTTATGGAAGCATTATATATACCTTTTATATGAGAATACAGAACGCAGAAAGGGGGATTATATGAAATTTATACATTATTTATACGAATTTAGTGATTTTATTGCAAAAAAATATTACCCTGATGAGTTCGATGAGGATTGGAGACGGCCAATACTATTAGAGGATTTAATAAATTGTGCTATGTGGGAACGTATGGAAATTCAGTTGAGAGAAGATCCAAAATTCAAGAATGATTTAATAGAAGATTTACAAACGAATCCATTAACTAAAGACAATCCTTTAGCAAATCTAATTGAAGGATTAATTGCTGGAGGAGGATGTGTTTCAACAATGGAACTTGCTGAAACGATGGACATATCTCCCGATTCTATGCTTAATCAAACAAAGAAACTAATTAAAAAAAAGGTTCTATTGCCTGAAAGGGATTTTTTACAATTAAGATTAGATGATTTTAAAGAAAAAGATATTGAAGAGAAAAATAAGTGAATGAAATAAAAGATGTATATATACTGGTTGGTGAATATTATAAAAGTGATCTTTTTGACAATGAAACTCTTATTATTGGAACTTTCAGCTCTCTAAAAAACGCTTTAGAAAAACTCGAAAAATGGGAATCAGATAAAAAAAAATATCATTGTTGGAATTGCGATTTTGATATTGACGATTGCTCTTACGAGGATAGAAAAAAGCTAACTGAAGAATATTTTAAAAATAAACAATGCCCCGAATGTAAATCTCATCTAAGCTATAGTCCTAGATATGATGAATTTAATATTGAAAAATATATAATTGATGGATCTAAAGGGGAATTTGAGGAATATATGAATGGTTATGGATTTAGTAGTGAAAGGGTATATGAAGCTATTATTAATGATAGTTTTACTGATGATACAATTAAAGAACGATTTGGTTATTCTAAAGAATATAAATTACGAAAACCTAATACTAAAATTGAAATAATAAAGGAAAAAGAAAAATGAGTAAAGAAGAAATACATCTTAAAATTGTCCTATGCGTATAATCTTCAATATGACTTATGAGACTGATAAATCTATTTTATACTATAAAAATGTGCTGGAGAAGGAAAATTCATCACAAAATTTTCCTGGAGAACAACAAAATTTCAAACAAAAAATTACCTGAAGAATAAAAAAAATTTATGGCCATCCTGAAGATTAAATTTTTAAAATTTTATTTAGGTCCAGGAGAGTTTTTTTAAAAAATTAGAATCAAGATTCAAATTATATTTTCCATGTGGTTTTAGGTCAATTAAAGAGTATTTTTAGATCATTTTTTCAAAAAGCAATATATAAATTAGAAAGTTGGTTTATGAAGAATTTTGGTTGTATTTATCGAAAAAATAAGGACATTGAACCAGGAGAAAATATATTACCCTCATAAATTATTGGTTTCGATCAAAAATGGTCAAGATTGATCATCATCAATTTTTTTTTCAAGTTTCTTTTTTTTTAGTTTGCTATTTTTTTTTTGACATAACATACTTTCAGTCCCAAAGAATCTAAGATTTCTAAGATTCTTAGATTGTGAGTAGAAAACCCCTACTCTCCAAAAATGGAGAAACTTATAAAATATAAGCTTTCTAAGATTTCCTAGAAATTTTATATTTATTAACGAGTTATTGTGAAATTAAAAATTTTCTAGGATTTTCTAGGATTTTCTAAGAACCGAAAAAAAGCATAAATCCTAGAAATTGAATCGAGAGAATATCAAACAATGGGAGAAGAAACCAATATAATTTTTCTAAGAATCTAAGAAACTTTTTTTCTTGCAAAAGTGGGTCTTATGAACTGGCATCTGTCGATCCAATGTAGCAGAAGGATCAATACTGAACGATTTTGATCACCATCAAATTGCCACAGTAGGAAAATGCAGATATTAAAGAATATAACGCCTTTAGAGGGTTTTGTCGCTTTTTACGAATCGTAAAAATTTCGAGAAATTATTTAATTGAAACAATGCTTAAAGATATTCCAATTAAAAACATAACCGAACTTAGTGAACTCATGCCTAAAAATTATCATAAAACATTTGAATTTATAAAAGAATATTTAATGAAATATAATATAGATTTAGATTCAAACCTATAACAACATAAACAAAAAGCAGATAATTTAACAATAATAGAGAAAAATGATCTCTCTCAATTCATATCCAGAGAAACTAAAATTTTAGAGGGTTTTGTCGAGTTTAATTTTAAAAAAAACATTATTATCATCCTTTATTAATGAAAGTTGTAATTTTGCAAACTCTCCAATAAATAGTCTTATCAATATAACTCTTGAAAAAACTCAATTGTTTAATTATATCTTTTTCTTCTAACAGTCCACTAATCTCCATTTAGTTATCACCTTCCTCAACATCCCCCCCAACCCCATCCGATTTTAAATTCAATAAATTTTCTTTTTTAAAATAAATTAGGTTATCGTTATTCTCATCCGGATAAAGTATCTCATTATCCCAGAGAACGTCTAACGCCCTTTCAATTTCTTCTTTATTATATTCTAATCCTAATCCTTGTTTGAGTGAATTTTCTTCTATGGCCTTAAACTGATTAGCTTCAAAAATTTCTTCTATTCTTTTAACAATATCTTTTTCCTTCTCAACTTTTATAGGATCTATAAATATCCTATCCATTGTAATTTCAGGGTTCTCTTCTAAAGAAGTAATAATGGTATTATGCCGCAATTCAGCAATTTCCTTGTAATAAAATATTATTCCATGCTTAGTTCCCTTATACGCTTTGTGAAAATCAGACGCCTCAATTATAAAATACTTACCTTCTGGTTTAATTTCACGGTTAAGTATTTGAGCTTGAAGATCACCTAATTTCACTAAATTTCCTAAAATGTCATACCCTCTTCTCCGTGCAAATTCATCATATTTTTCTATAAATTCGGTTAATAAAAAAATCTCATTTTTAGTTGTTCTCCGATAATCATATTGTTTCATATTAGATTCAAAAAAGTAGAGAATGGTATCAAAAGTCGTTAAAGTAATATCCCTCTCAGTCTCTTCTAACTTTTTAACTAAATCCGTAAATTTTTCTTTTTCTAAATCTAAAATCTCCGTTAAAATTGGTGACTTCAATTTCTTTTCTCTAAAGATGTAATCCCAGATTTGTAATCCTATATATAACATCGCATAAATCGTTAATCTTCTTATATCGGAGATATAAATCTCTTTTTTAATAAATAACTGTTTTAATTTCTTTTTTAAATCGTTAAGATATCTCACTAATTTAAAGTAAGATTTTATTGGCTTATCTGATAATTTTCCAAAAAATTCTCTAGCTTTTTCTAATAAATAGAACCCATAAATCTTCCCTGTGGCAATTTCAGTTTTTAATGCATCAAAATCTGTAGTGTCATCTTTCAATTCAATTCTTTTCAGACCGTCAAAAATTAAGCATCTTTTCCTGAAGGCATCATTTTTATCCCCTATTATGAAATCTTTCTTATTTCCCGAACCAATATAAGGAGTATACGTTTGTTCTTTATTCATTTTCTGGTCCTTAGTCATTCGGTCTCGTGTTCCTTTTCGGGTACTATTCGTTTTCAACCAACTTAATAATTTATCATCTAAATCATCAACATCATCAATATTTAATCCGAAAGTGCTTTCAGTAGCGTATTTTGTTAATCGGGCCGTTGAATCAATCGAATCAGGAGATTTCTCTTCACTTCCAAAGAGAAAATTAATCAATATTTCAAGTAAAGTGGTTTTTCCTGACCCAGGAACACCAATCATAAAAAGATTAGGAAAAACATCAATGACTCCACTTAATGCATAAAAGAAAGGGTGTATCGCAGAGTATCCAAATAGACCTATTCGAACATCTTCTCGCATTGTTTCAATATGTAATATATCATAAAAACATTTTGTTAACTTCCCTTCAAAATCAATCCCTATTTCTTTAATTCTTTCAATATATTCATACTGAATATCATTTTCCCCAATAACATTTAAATCTTCTTTAAACGGATGCACTATAATTAAGTCTTGATCTTCTCTGTTAAGAAACACTCCTGCAGTATGATACATTTGTAAAACAGGGATATTAAACTCTTCTTTGGACTTTTGCAAAACATTATTTATCGCCTCTTTTAATTCTTTCCCTGAGATATATGCATACGTTGTTTCCTTTTCTAAATATTTATACAGGTCTTCTTTTTTTTTACAAATTATCTCATTATTAATCCGACATTCATAAAAAAAATCATTTTCTCCTTCATAAATATTTCTTAACTCCAACGGGTAAACTAAAATATTTTTATGGTAAACATCATCTTTTCGGGTGTATTTGTATTGAATCAACCCTTTACGTGTATTTTCTAAATAAATATCTCCGATATGATCCGAACCCAATTTAATTTTTAAAGGTTTAAATCCTTCTATAACACTGAGACTTATGACTTCAAGGAAGAATTTCTCCCGATGGTTCCATTCCTCTCTCTTTTTATTAAACCCATATTTAATATGCAAGAATGCTTGAATTTCAATTAAAGTCTCCATCCCTAATTCTAAATCTTCATAATAACCTTTATTTTCTTTAATTTTACATTCAATAGGGGCATCATAGATATCAACACATCTAAAAATCCTATCCCACGTTATTTTAGTTGATTTTATATCTTGATAATTGCCTTTAAAAATACAGAAATGAGCAAACTTTTTGTCTTCGTAATCTTCATTTTCAGAAAACTTCTTTAAAATAGGTTCAATCCTTCTTTTTTTAGAAAGAACTAATTCCGTTATAGAATCATAATAAATCTCTGATCTCCGTAAATTTTCAATATTTTCTAAATCTCCTGAATAATCAAAAGAAATAATAGTATTCCGTAATTCAAATTTTTTTAGCCGTTTTGTTTCTTCTTTTAACACTCTTTTGAAACTCTCCAATATCTTCTCTGGTTCCTCTTGAAAAACCTTTTTTATTAAATCTGCAACACACACCCCGCAAGTTTTTTCAAATTCATAAGCAACTGGATTTAATGGGATCGTTATTCTCGTATAAGATTCAGAATCTTCTTCATGAGATTGAACATTTTCCAGGAGATTATTTAAGTGAATATAATTTCTAAAAACTAATTCTAAAATTATATGGGACCGAGTAAAATTATTTTTTAACTCATTTTCTTCCTCTATTGTAAAAGCTCGTTTTCCTTTGAGTTGATGATACCGGTCCAAATGAGATTTTAATTTACCCATTCCCCCTTTTTCTTGAATAAAATAAAAAACTGTCTTCAAAAGAAAAAAGTCTTCTGTTTTGATTAAATTCAGGATTTCAGAAATTTCGGCATAAGAAAGGTAACTTGAACTCCCAAATAGCTTTTTCAATATTGAGAAATCCTTTTCTATATCTAAATCAGTTAAGATTTTATCCCGTTCTTTTCCATCTAAACTACCTAAAATCGAATTGGTTATGATAATTTCTAATAAAGAATTTTCAATTTCCCTTGTCATGGCATTTATTAATTTGATTACATCATTTAGGAAAATCTCTTTACAATCATTTAAATCAATAGATTCTTTTGAGACCTGTTTATCCGTTATATGGATTTTTGTAACTATGGATCCATATTCTGCTTTAATTTTCCCAAATTCACTTGGAATATTAAATGAATCTCTCTCTTTTGTCTTATAATATAAAACGACACTTTTTTCAACAACCTCGCCTTTTGTAGTGGATAATTCTGCTTTAGTATGATAAAACACCCATTCTCTAATTTTAGAGATTTTGCTTATATCTTTCATTTCGAAAACAATCTGAATTGGCCTAAAATCGTCGTTATCAGAGTTTTCTTTATCTTTTGTTTTTGTCATAATTATCGAGAAATTTACGCAATAATTTGCACATTTAATTTTTTTAATAATCCTCCAAAACTACGGACATTAAATAAGGTATAAAGATTTCTAAAATCTGATAATGCTGTTCGAATCGAATCTGTTCGTTTTGGTGTTGGGTATATTTTTTCAAAAAAGGTTAATGCATCATAACTTTTAGTTCCTTTAACTTCCTTAAATTGAACATTTTTAATATTTTCATTATTAGTTTTTCTGCTCATCTTATTTACCGCTGGGTTATTTTAGTTTTTTGTTTAAATAATAGTTCTCCTTCATTATCATACTCGATTTTGAAATTACATTCATTCTTGATATAAATATCAATACTTTCTTCATCCGCTTCATCATGCTTAACAGTATAGGTCACCTTTTGTGGAAGTAGCTCTCCTGTTTCTTCAGAAAATTTTAATTGATCCATTTAGAAACACCAATCTCCCAATATATCTCCCATTCGTTGTTTAATTTTCTCAGATTCGTCTTTAACTTCTTTAATTACATCTTGTAGAAATGAAGTCACACCTTTTTTATTTACTTCAAACAAATAATTAATATGTTTGAAGGCTAACTTTAAATAGAGTCTCCAGCTTTTTATATCATTTAACTTGAAAATCCTTTCACTAATTAAAAGTTCTATAATTTTCTCTCTTATTTCCTTTAATGACATCACTGAATACTTCTTATTTTTTGTTGGCATAGTCTCTTTATATCAAGAAAAGTTTTCACTTACCGAAAACCTCGATGATATTTACCAAAAGGTTAAATAAATAGAAAAACAGATAATTTATTGAGAATTATCTAAATTCCGTCCCTGGAACAAAATTATTTCTCTTTTTTCTTTTCTTGTTTATTGCCCCCTTTTAATTCCGAATTTAAATTCTCAATCTTTTCATTTACAGATTCTAGTTCTCCAAGCTGATATTTTAACGATCGGAGTAAAATTTTAAGTGTACTGAATTCGGGAATCTCTTCCTGACACTTATCTTGTGATTTGTTGATCATTTTATTATTCCTCTCTTTTGAGTTCTTTCATTAAAATCTGATATGCTTCTCTTTCTATAGTTGAATTTCTTTCAAAGGCTCTTCTTTTTAGTTCTCTATGTATTGTTTCAGGTATAACGATATGTTTTTTTATTTTACTCATAATTTTGACTTATTTTTGAATTTAAAAGTTTAAAAATTTAAAACTTCTCAAATAATTATTCCTTTTGGTTTTATTTAAATTTGTTGAGTTTTCTCAGAGAATGTTATGTTTAGGGATGTGGAATTATGTTTAGGAATATGGAAAAGGGGGATGTTATGCGAAGGAATGTATAGAATTATATAGAAAAAAATTTATTAAGAATAAGTTAAAAAAAAAGTTAAATTTGAATATCCTGAAAAGGATACCATTTGTTATAATAACCTAAAAATTCTTTAAATTTTAATTTGACATATGAATTAAAATTTACATTTTGAACAGAATGAATATTTATTGAAATATAATATAGATTTAGATTCAAACCTAGAACAATATAAACAAAAAGCAGATAATTTAATAATAATAGAGAAAATTGTGTTTCTCAATTCATATCCAGAGAAAATAAAAACGAAGATAGATAAATCTTTAAAAGAATTTGAAAATAAATTAAAAAATAATAATAAAAAAATTAAAGGTTAACTTTTGCTGTAATATATGGATTCCC
>JAHLWT010000119.1 GCA_019057775.1 Promethearchaeota archaeon | reverse complement strand
TCATGAAGAAGCTTCAGTAAATTTACCTAATGATGGCATAATTACAAATATACCTTTAGATTTGGTAGTAGAGTGTCCAGCGATTGTGAATAAGCATGGATTAGAAGCAATCAAACTTGGAGATTATCCAAAAGGCTTGGCAGGATTATTACGTAGTCAAGCTTCTGTTCAAGATTTAGTAGTGGAGGCAATTCTTAAAAAATCAAAAGATTTAGCTTTCCAAGCGCTTTTATTAGATCCAACAATAGATAATGCTTCAAATGCGCAAGATATGTTTGAAGAAATGCTAAAAATTAATCGGGATAATATAAATATAGAATAATGAATATTAGAGAATATCTATATTCTTTTTATCAATTTTTCATCTTCCAGATGATTAACCAAATCTAATATCTTGCTTGGAGTAATAATAGTCTCATATTCTAATGACATAAAGCTAGCAGTTCTTAAAAGATTATAACCCTTACATATTAAATTGATCAATTCGTTAATTGGACCTAAGAATTCATACTTCAAATCCTCTATTAATTCTTTAAATAATTGCATTTTGTGTAATTTAAATAAGTGATCAACAAGAAAAGGTCCGTCGAAGTTTGGTTCATAAGTATTATTAAATTTTTCCGAATTTATTCCTTCTTCTCCTTTAAAAGCTTTTTGTTCTTTCCATCTTAATCTCTGAAACTTAATTATTTGTTTGATTTCAGCTTCTGTTGATTCTATAAGTGAAAGAGCATTTGGGGATGAATCAATGCGTTTTATCCAATCTAAAGACTTTAATTCATATTGGAAGCAGGATTCTAAAATATCCATTCCCAATAAAAAAAATTCGGTTATAATTTCTTTTGTTAATCGATTTTCTGGAGTGGCTACAGATAAGTATAATTTCTCCATTAGATAGATTGCTTTTCCAATTCTAGTAAATATCCCTTGATGTAGTATTGGCCAAACTGTTTTAGTAATGTCTTTATCGAAGATTGAAAATATATAGGATATACTCATAGCCATTGAGATAACTCTTTTTAATTCGGTTGAATCACAAAATTCCACTGTATCCATTGAAGAATGATAATGAAGATCTTCATGGCCAAACATAAGTGAAGGAATTGAGAAATAGAAATCTGTAAATAGAATGTGATCACTTCCTCCATCAAAGTTTCTAAGCCTGTATGACATTGGAATTTTAGTTCCATTAATTGCAATTCCCTTAGGGTGATCAGCAATTCTTTTTACAAAATATGAAGTTATATCGTTAAGAATTGAAGGAATGGATCGTGGAGTTAAATTAACTTCCAATGGATACCCGATCTTAAGCGGATGTTCTCCTATCATATCTAAATTTATACAAGCTAATACTTTTCTAATTTTTTCTTCGTGAAACTTCATCCAGGGAACAGTTCCATTAAATTCTGGTACCCATACAAATCTAATTGTTCGTTTTGGTATTTCTAAAATATTTTTATTCATCAAATATTTAAAAGCCCTTGCTATCTCTAATAAACCTGCGGCTCCACTAGCATTATCATTGGCACTGGGGAGGGGATGGCATAAGTGTGCAATAATGATGACTTCTTGGCCAGAAAATTCTTTTCCTTGAATGGATGTGCTTAATACTTCTAAATTACCTTCTCTAAACTCAGCCTTAATCTTAGCATGGACTTTAACAGATCCTTTTTCTAACAACTCTTTCAAATGCATTGCCTGATTATATGAAATACTAAAACCGAATTTAGCATTTCTCATTCTTTTCTCTGTAGTAAAAAAGCTATTATAAATGCGGCGGTCAAAGTTATATCTGGTTCTTTTCAAATCAGGATAAAAAATTACCCCTAACGCCCCAGAATTCTCGATATATGGATGATACATATAGGTTGAAGATGATATTAAGATAATTTTACCTTCAATATTATGCTCTTCATAATCTTCCTGTTTATCACCTATTCCTATATCTATGATTTCTGCGATAACATCGCATGATTTTGAATGGGTAATTATAGAAGTTTGTATATCATTAAAATCACAGAGTTTTACACTTTCAGGCTCAGTAATCCATAGTTCACCTGATTCAATTTCCCATTGGTAAGGTGCCTCATACCCCCAAATTGCTGTTTTTCCATCAGCCGGAGACTTAAAATGCTCAATATCATTAAACCCAATTTTCTTTAATTCTCTCTTAATTTCTTCAAGGCTCTCATGATATCCATTAGATGCTTGAATTCGATTATACTGGGAAATTTTAGCCACCCAATTCCACGCTCTTTGCCCATTTACCACGCTTAGAATATCGTTAAGGAATTTTTCAATATCCATTCTACATCATTCACTTGATTATGATTTCAAAATAAATTAATATCAATAATGACTTTTTTCAAATAAATTTGATACAAAATTAAAATAATTTTGTAATTTAAAATGAAGCCCCCAGTTTGTTGTATATGCGATAAAAGACTAGATTATCCTGATGAAGGAGGTTTAATTTACTTTAAAAAAAGATCTTCAGATAAAAAATGGGATAAAAGAATGGAAAAAAAAGGAATGGTCGGACATCCCCCTTACGCTGAATGGTTTTGTAAGGAACATTACGAAAAAGCTAATGAATTAAAAGATTTGGCTATAGATGAAGCTATGAAACAATTAAAAACCTAAATCTGATAAAAGATCTTCTGGTTCTTCGTTTAATGTTCCTTGAGCAGAATGAGGGTTACCTCCACCCTTTCCACCATATCTTTTCAGTAAAGTTTCTAGAACCTTGTTGGCTTTTACTTTTTCGTTATTTGAAAGAACTAGTAATTTGTTATTTTCCTGTTTTATAATTAGAAGATAATCTACTGGAAATTCTTTGAAT
>JAHLWT010000118.1 GCA_019057775.1 Promethearchaeota archaeon | reverse complement strand
TTTAGACTGGTTTTATAAAAAATTATTAGAATATTTTTCAAAGCATAAAGAGTGTTACCACAATCTTTTTATGCCCCAAAGCACTATTCTAGGATCTATACTGGATCATGAACCTACACAGGAAGATAGAGTTTTAGCACAGAAAACTTTTCAGAAACTCATTGATGATGAACTTATTTTCGATATGAATGGCGACAAGTGGTATACGATAACAGACAAAGGAAAGAGTATGCTTGAATCTGGCTTTCCTATGCCAAGACACGATACTATTGAAACTTTTCTCAAGAAATACGATTTACATTCTAGGGTAAGATCAGTTTCAGCAAGATTGTTTGCGAATACCCATTACAAAGAGGCAATTCAAGCGTCTTTTGTGGAAGTAATCAATCGAGTGAAAAAGGTGGCAGGTTATCCAAAGGATAATGCAGACCGGGATTTAGATGGCGACAAATTAATGAATAGGGCATTTGGATGTGATGGAAACAAGCTGCCTTTAATCAAACTAAACGAACTGAAGGATAGTATCGATAAAGCTGAACAAAGAGGTTTTATGAACTTATTTAAAGGTATTGTCGGTATAAGGGATAAAAAAGCTCATTTAAACTTCATACAGCACAATCCTTATAGGACTATGGAATATTTAGCATTAGCGAGTCTTTTAATGAGATTGCTCGAGGAAGATTTTATTAAAAATTTTAATCAATAGTGATAAACAGGGTAATGTGGAAAGATAGTGGGCTCAGGCTTCACAAGTTCACAAAATATTGAGTAAATAAGTACAGTTGGTTATTTTCTTGTTAAGGTGATAGGAAATAGCGGTCGTACTAACTAAATACTTCAGTAACTTTTTATATTTTCATAAAAGTTCAGATTTCCAATGTTTTTAAATAAATATAAAATATTAGCCTCAATGGTAAAATAATTATTTTTTTTAGAGGCGAAACAATGAAAGAAAACAATAAAATTCTTTTAAATCTAGTTCATCATTTTATTCATTCATTTAAAAGAAAAAAGACTCTTTTTCTTAATTATTCTTCTGATTTCGCATTATTTGAAGGTTTATCTAAATCTATAGCAAAAACAATAAATTGGAATAAATTAATTTCTTTAGATAAGGAAAAATACGATTTAATTATTGGTAATCTACCTTTTGGAATGTCGAAAAATGAATGGATTGATGAAGATAGAGAGATATATATTAAAGCCAGGAGAAACTGGATTGATATATTTAAATCATTGTTCTCATTAAACGATTTAGGATATGGAATCTATATAGTTGAATCATTTCAACAATCCGCAGAATGGTTAAAATTCCAAGAGCAGTTAAGGAAAAAAGGATTTTTTATAAATGCAATTTTTAATGCTCCACAAGGAATTTTGAGACCGCAAACATATCTGCAACCAAATTTAATAATTATCAGTAGAAAAGATAATCCCCAGTTATTTATAGCTGAACTAAATGATTTAGAAAGCCTCGACACCATTATAAATAATTTTAAGAATTTATTTAATTCTGAATCTCTGGATAGCGGAGTATTAATTAATGAAGATGATTTTAGAGGATTTAGTCAATACAAAATTACCAGTGAAATCAATGCCTTAGAAACACAATACAAGAATTATAAGAAATATAAGCTAAAAGATGTAGCATTAGAAATTATTTTAGGTAATACAAAAAAAACTTTCAAAAATAAGCCGAACTCTATTTATCTACCTAAAATTGGAACTTCTCCAGTTGTTTCCAGTTTAGATGATTTAAGGATTAAACAGCAAAATTACTTTCAGATTGTATTAGATGAAAAAATTGTTAAAAATGAGTACCTAGAATTATTCTTTCGATCAACTTTGGGAAAAGTTACTTTAAAAATATTAATCACAGAAAGTATTATTCCACACATCAATAAAAGAGACCTGATGGAAATATTTGTTTCCATACCAAATTTCGAAGAGCAAAAAATGCTAATTACTACAGCAAAAAAATTAGCCCACTTAGGGGAAAAAGTAGATATTTTTGATAAAGAAATTGCCCTTAATCCAAAGAGCGCTCAAAGCATTCAGGATAAATTGAATAACATGCTTTCAGCTTTAGACGAATTAACTGAAGCCGAAAAGATTAGGGCAATCGTACGTACTGGTGAATCAAAAACAGTAGAATTCAAACAAACCCTTTCTATGGATGTAAAAAATGATAAAAGAGAAAAATATATAGAAAAAGCGGTATTGAAAACTTTAGTTGCTTTTTTGAACACAGATGGTGGAATTTTACTTATGGGTATCAGTGATGATAAGAATATTATTGGAATTCAAGGAGAAATTCAAAAATATTATAAAAATGATGATAAATTTCTTTTACATCTCAAAAATCTTATTAAATCATCAATTGGTGAAAACTTCTATCCTTTTATCGATTATCGTTTTGTTGATATTGAGAGTTGCAAAATTTTACTAATTGAATGCCAGCCTTCCGATAAACCATGTTATTTTGAATCAAAAGATTTTTATGTACGTATAAATCCAGCAACAGATAAATTGGAAGGACCAAAAATGGTAGATTATATTCAAAGTCACTTTAAAAATAAATAAAAAAT
Organism: Promethearchaeota archaeon; assembly: GCA_019057775.1. Next base: position 270 of record JAHLWT010000118.1, on the reverse strand, counting down.
TGTTATTGAGTGATTGTAGACTAATAGGGATATGTGTGATAGTTCAATAATTCGGCCATTTTTAGCGGAAAACCTATAGGATCTGAGGAGTTTCTTAACCATACGGTTGAGGTTTTAGGTATTACTATGATAGATAGACGTTCTAAAGGAAGACCTCGTAAAATGGAAAATTAAATCATAGAAAAAATAGGATGTACCCCTATTTTGACTTATTGCTTGAGAGGTTTATTATGAGATGTCCTAAATGTGGAATGATGTATGTCCCAGAGT
>JAHLWT010000117.1 GCA_019057775.1 Promethearchaeota archaeon | reverse complement strand
TATTCCCAGTTCATCCAAGCGAATTGCACGTCAGCACTGGTGCAGACCTCCATCATCCTTTCGAACGACTTCATCTTGACCAGGAATAGATCGACCGGCTTCGGGTATTATAGCAGAGACTTTCGGCCCTTTGAGACCATCCTTCTAGCCTAATTCCTTAGAAGGGTTAACTAAACGTTTTTAGAATGGCAGAACCACTCATCAACGAATAGATCTTCCTAATGTGATAATTAGGTTGCAAGAATATCGGTTTCCCTACGCCTACGCGCCGCAAGACGCTTAAGCTTGCCACTACTATAAACTCCCTGGCCAATGATTCCAGACTGATGATGCGACCCTAGTCCTCTGTTTTCTGATATTCCGTCACCAGAACTCATTCAAACAGAATCTATCCTTTCAGGCCGCATCCTTACTAAGCTATTTGGTTTCAAGCACTTTTCACAGCCCTTCCGGGTTCCTTTTCATCTTTCGCTCACGCTACTACTACACTATCGGTCTTGGGGCATATTTAGATTTGCCAGCGTGTATCTGGCTCGTTCGTACGAGAAAACCATCCCGCACTACTCGGGGACTCTCGCAGCAACCTTCTAGATTACGATTACGCGGCTGTCACGCTCTACGGCTCGACATTCCAGGGGTATTCATCTTCTCTAGTTAGGTCGTACAAGGCCCACACACCACATTTCCACTAGGTTTCCCTAGGGATTCGGTTTGATCTATTCCGCTTTCGCTCGCCGTTACTAACGGAATCACTTTTGTTTTCTTTTCCTCCTGGTACTAAAATGTTTTACTTCCCAGGGTTCCTCTTCCCTGACGGGAATCTTACGGATTATTAGGCCGTAAGAGGATGTCCTATTCGAGCATCTCGGGGTCAGCGTCTTCATGCGACTAACCCGAGCTTATCGCAGCTAGTCACGCTCTTCTTCAGTGCCCAAGCCAAGATATCCACCAAATAGCGGAGGCGTATTGGCGTCTAATTGAGGAAAGATTCAGATTGCTTGCCTAAGGGTTTGCATATTCGGAAATTGTAAGGTAATTGAAACAAATTATAATATTGCTCAAAAATCTTTATTGACGATTTGAGACGATATTAAGAAGACTTAATAAATATAGGGAGTTGTTCTTATGAGCATGATTTTCATGCTTGGCTCTGGTTTCCTTATTCCAACCAATTGATTGTCGGATTAAGCACTCACCTCCTGTATTACCAGTATTATTACATTTTTTCTTTCTGGAAAACTTTAGTGAGGCCAAAGCCAGCTATCGGCCACATATCATCCAAATTGGATGGTACATTGTTATAACCAATAACTTGTCGATGGTTAAAAAGGTATTTTCTGATAATACAAATTATACCATCGGCAAAATATTAGAGTAAATCCTCGATTAAAAATTTTTTGGTCTAGATTCACAAAATTTAGAAGAGAGATAGAAGTCGGTTAATTTTGATATTTAGAATATAAAGCCTGATTTATAGAAATAAGGGAGAATGCCTAAGATGAGATTAAATTAGAAAATATTATAACTTTTGAAGTTTAATTATGAATGAAGTAATAGATTAATAGAGTATTATTTTTTTTTAAGAGGCGGCTATAAGTAAATTATGAGAAGAAGGGAATAATGAGAGAGAATGTATTAATTGGTACTTCTGGATGGGGTTATGATGAATGGGTTGGACCGTTTTATCCAAGAAATTTGAAGAAAGAGGATTACCTTTTATATTATTCAGAGATTTTCTATACAAATGAGATAAACACGACCTTCTACAACATTCCTAAGAAATGGGTAGTTGAGAACTGGGTAAGAAAAACCCCTAATAATTTTTTATTTTCAGTAAAAATCCCTCAAGTAATTACCCATACTCATAAATTAGATACGAATTTATGTTTAGATGATTTAGATTACTTTTTGAAGGCTATGGAGCCGTTGATAAATTCGAAAAAGTTATTATCATTTTTAATTCAATTACCACCGACTTTTAAAAAGAAAGATCATTATTCTAATTTAAAGGAGTTTATTGATAATTGGCTTGGAGATCCTGCAAATGATAATTACTCTTTAGTTGTGGAGTTTAGAGATAAATCATGGATGAATGAGGAGGTATTCACCTATTTGAAGAGTAAAAAACTAACTTATTGTGTTGTTATCGAACCCTTATTACCTCCTCGTATGGATATAACCAATCCTAACTTAGTATATATCCGATTTCATGGGTATGGTAAACAAATTTGGTTTGATTACTTATTTAGTGAAAATGAGATAAAAAAGTGGGGGCAATTAATTAAGCCGTTAATTCGAAATGTTAATAAGATTGGAATTTATTTTAACAATCACTTCTCTGGATATGCTACTAAAAATTCTTTGATGCTAATGAAAGAGTTAGATGTGAAGCCAAAGAATATACCAGAATATGTAAGTATATTGAATATAAAGAAGAAGACAGGGGAATATTCAAAAGGGCAAACTGGAATAGATAAGTTTATAAAATGAATAAAGTAACAATAGTGAGAATTTTGTCTAAAAAAAAATTAAGAATTGGAATCATTGGAGCAGGTTCTATAGGAAGTTTATTTGGTGGATACATGGCTGATAGTAACACTGATGAATATTCAACGGAAGTAATTTTTTTTTGTAGGGAAGCTCATGCTAAAGCTTTAAATCAAAATGGTTTAATTATACAAAAAAACAAGGATTTTATGGAAGTAAAAGATATAAAGGCATTTGTAAACTTAAAAGAATATGAAAGGATCCTTGGAGAAGTATCATCGATTGGTTTTGATTTTCTTTTTCTTGCAACTAAAGCATATGATATAGAACACGTTGTACCTCAATATAAGAAACTTATTGAAAATAGTAGATGGTTAATTATTTTACAGAATGGTATTGGAAATGAGGAAGTGGTGATTAATTATTGTTCAAAACCAAAATCAGAAATAATAAGAATTGTGACTTCTAACGGTGCATTACTGAAGGAACCCGGAAGAGTAATTCATACAGGAGAGGGTATAACAAAAATTGGTTTTCCTTATCTGAAGGAATTATCTTTAGAAACAAAAGAATATGAAAAAGCCAGAAAAGATCTGAAACTTTTAGGTGATTTATTAAACTCAGTAAAATTGGAAACACTTATAATTGAAGATATAGTAAAGGAATGTTGGGAGAAAGTATTTGTAAATATTGGAATCAACGCAGTTGGAGCGTTAGGACGATTGCCTAATGGAAAATTGTTAGAATTTGATGGTATAAATTATATTATGAGAGAAGCTATTAATGAAGCAATACTAGTTACGAAACTAAGGAATATAAAGCTTCCCGAGAAAGACTACTTCGCAATAGCTTATGAAGTTGCTAAGAGAACAGCCGAAAATAAAAATTCAATGTTTCAAGATATTTTAAATCATAGAGCTACAGAAATTGAATTTATCAATGGGAGAATTGTTAAGTTAGCAGATCAATTAGATATTGATGTACCTATTAATAAAATATTAACATACTTAATCAAAGGATTAGAATCTTCTACAATTTAACTATTTTAAACCTTTAAAATCATAAAATAGGCGTTTTCACCGTCTCTGTAATACTTTTTTTTTATGCTTTCAATTTTAAAATTAAGTTTCTCATAGAGTCTAATAGCTGCATAGTTTGAAACCCTCACTTCTAAAACATGTTGAAGAATTTTGTTTTTTTCTATTGCTGACATACTCTCAATGAGCAGTTTTGTCGCTATACTTCTTCTTCTATATTTTTCAGAAACAGCGATAGACACCAGATGACTTTTATTCACATATCTTAAACTATCTATTGAAGGTGTCTTTTCTACTCTCCACATGATATAAGCGATTATATCACCATTTCTGTTTATTGCAACCAAAAAAGTTTCTGGAAAATTATCAAGGATGCTTTTATAAAAAAAATAAGGATAATCTTCTGGTAATTCTTTTTCATTTACTTCAACAACACCATCTAAATCATCTATGGAACATCTTCTAATAAAAATATTTGAGCTGGTATCAGTATTATTAAAGGTATTAAGGTCTGATTCTTTGTTAGTGGTCATAGTTTTCTATGCATTAATGTTTCATATTGAAAAATAGCCTTTTAAATATATGAAATATAATAATGAAAACATTTAAGCTTTTATGAATAAGAAAATAAAAAATGCTATCTTCTATCATTTTGAAAAGCTAGTTCTTTTTGATTTTCAATATATTGAATTATTAAATCTAATGAATCCTGAATGTTCTGTTTATTATTAAAATTATCGACTATTTCAATTAATTGTACTTTTTCTGATTTTATTAAATCTTGGGCAATTTTTATCATTTCTGGTATAGTTCTTGTAATATTATCTACAATTGTAATATTTGCCCAAAGAGCAGTTCTGCTTAATGGGTTTAGATCAATAGCAATAACATTTTTATTTAATTTTTTTAATGCTTCTGTTCTATCTCCATCTTCTAAAGGAACCATAATTAAATCCGCGTTTGCAATTAATTCTACTTTCCTTCTATTACTTTCAAGACCTTCAAGTTCAACCATTTTATTTGAATTAACACCATAAATAACTTTGGCTCCTGCACTCTGTAGAGTTTTTTTAATGGCTTTAATTCTTCCTTTCTTTTGATAGAATAAGTTGATTTCAAGTGGTATATCTAATAAGTTCCCTAGAATTACTAGATCTTTCGAGACTAAAGCCGCCACATTTCCATTAACACTTATTACAGGGCGTTCTGCTAATATTAGTGCGGCCACCGCAGCTTTAATTGCCTTTTTTGCTGATACGTTAGTTTCCTCACCTAAAATATAATCAAAACATTCTCCCCTACCATGTGCGATTAAACCTGCTTCAGTAACTACTAAATTTTTCATTCCTTTGATGATTTTGTGGCGATATTTTAAACTTAGATAACGTGGGTGAGTTTTTGGAATTTGATGGTTTTTATTTTCATTGAAGGGCATTTATGTACAACACCATTAATATCTTTATTTATATAGATTAGTATTAAGGAAAACTATTAATTTTTTGCTTAATATTTAAATTATGTAGATGTCTATGAGTTCAGATGTGAAAAAGAAGCCTAATGATTTAAAGATCTATAAAATAAAACAATTATTGGAGGATCTTAAAAAAAAAAAAGGGTTTCACACAGAGTTAATATCTTTGTATATCCCTCACGATAGAAAGATTTCTGATGTAACAAATCATCTGAAAAGTGAAATCAGTGAAAGTCAAAACATTAAATCAAAATTGACACGAAAAAATGTATTGGATAGCATTTCAAGTCTTTTAGGAAAATTAAAAAATATGAATGATGTTCCTGAAAATGGATTAGTGATGTTTTCAGGTGCAATTCCACAAAGTAATACACCCGGTACGGAAAAGAATGAATTATATATTGTTGAACCCCCAGATCGCGTTAAGACTTTTAGGTATCATTGTGCTAGTGAGTTTTTCCTGGATCCTTTAGAGAGCATGCTAACACCTAGGGAAGCTTATGGTTTACTAGTAATTGGAAGAAAAGAATCAGCTGTAGGTTACATTAAAGGAAATAAAGTTGAAATTCTCAAAGAATTTACTTCAGGAATTCATGGTAAGCACAGAGCAGGGGGCCAATCTCAAAAGCGATATGAACGATTAATTCAAGAAGGAGAAACACGATTTTATCGTAGAATTTCTGATACAATAAACGAGATTTTTTTAAATATGGAAGATTTCCAAGGCATCTTTATTGGTGGACCTGGAGGTTCAAAAGAGAAATTTGTTAATGACGAAAGTTTGGATTATAGATTGCGAGAGAAGATATTAGATGTTGTTGATCTTGGATATGGAGGTGTTGAAGGTATCCGTGCTCTAATCGAAAAAATAAAAGATAATATCGCAAATCTGAAATATATCCGCGAAAAACAGGTAATGCAGCGATTTATGAAGGAGATTTCTAATGATTCTGGATTAGCTTCCTATGGATTAAATGATATTAAAAAAGCTTTAAATTATGGTGCTGTCGATACATTATTATTATCAGAAAAATTAACTTTAGTCAATATAAAGCTGGAATGTTCAAATTGTGGTTATAAAGAGGATAGAATAATAAAAGAAATAGATATAAATAAAACTAAATCTAGAATTCAAGAAGAAACTTGTCCTAAATGTACTTCAAATTCTTCAAATTCTTTCAATGAAGTAGATATTATACCAATCATAACAGAACTTGGAGAAATAGCAGAAAGCACAGGGACAGCTATTGATATTTTATCCACTGAAACTGAGGAAGGAGAGGCGCTATATAGTACTTTTGGAGGGATTGCAGCAATACTTCGTTATAAAATTGATTATTAACTTATAATATTTCTATTCAATTTAAAAATTGATTAAAACGGAAATGATTTTCAAATGGAATTAAAAGATCTTTTATTAAATTTAAAAATGGTTATGTTTGGGGGAAAAGGAGGAGTGGGTAAGACGAGTTGTGCTGCAAGTTCTGCAATATGGGCAGCTGAACGTGGTAGAAATACATTAATAATAAGTACAGATCCCGCACATTCATTAGGTGATAGTTTAGGAATCGAATTACTTCCAGGAATACCAACTCCTATCAACGGTATAGATAAATTAACTGCATTAGAAATAAATCCAAAAGTAGATATGGCTGAATTCAGTGGGCTAACTAAAATGAATCCCTTAGAAGAGATGGGAATGGGAGGTATTATGGACAATATGCCTTTACTTGGTGATATAGCGGAACTTTCAGCAGCAAATCCTCCAGGAATAGACGAAGCACTAGCTTTCGCAAAGATTTTAGAATATATAGAAACAGAAAACGATTATGATTTAATTATTTTCGATACTGCTCCGACAGGGCACACTTTAAGATTTTTAAGTCTCCCTGAAACTCTATCAAGCTGGATTGGAAAGCTCCTAAAAATGAGGTTAAAGTTAGGGAATATGTTCGGTGCGTTAAAAAGATTTTTTACAAGAGATGAAAAGAAGGATGATAATTCTCTTGAAGTTTTAGAAAAATTAAATGATGCTATTCTAAGAGCAAGAGAAGATCTTATAGATCCCAGTAGAAATTCATTTGTTATTGTAATGATCCCGGAAGAAATGGCGATTTTAGAAACTGGTCGTTTATTAAATGAATTAATGAAATACAAAATCCCAGTTTCTAATATTATTATTAATCAGTTATATCAAGAAAAAACTGAATTATGTGACTTTTGCAAAAGTAGAAGAATAATGCAGCAGAAAAATCTTATCAAGATAAGAGAGAAATTTAGAGAGAAATTAAAAAAAAATTTAATCGAAGTACCACTATTCAAGGGAGAAGTAAGAGAATATCCAAAATTAATAGAAATGGGAGAATTTTTAATTAATGAATCTTAATTTGAGAAATCCTTTAAATAAGTACAATATGTACAAATTTTTCCTTTCCCACAAGGATACCCACAAGATTCACAAGAGTTATAACTAATTTCTTGTTTATGATTATATAATATTTGAGATAATTCCAAAAAGCCATTAAGTAAATTAAATTCTATTTCTGGACTGTATTTTTTACATTCTTGAATGAATTCTAATACTCTTTTTCGAATAATTGGATCTTTTTCTCTATATGGACAATGTGAAGGGTAATAATCGAAATCCATAATATTTGAATAAAGGAAAATTTCTTCCTCAGGGATTCGTAATAAAGGCATTATTTTTCTTAGATAATATCTGCTTGTTTCAGTATTCTCTTGTTTGAAAAAATACTGATTAGCGATTAAATAATGTCGTTTATATAAAATATTCATCAAATAAGTTTCTGCAAGATCTGTAAGGTTATGACCCATAGCTAGGATATCCCCTCCCAATTCTTTAGCTGTATCATTTAATAATCTTCTTCTTATTGTAGCACAATAATTACACGCATATTTGTAATCTGAAGATTTCTTTTTTATATTAATAATCTCATCTAAAGTAACACCAACCTTTTCTTTAAAAGAGATGATTTTATGTTCAATATTATATTTTTTGCAAAATTCTGTAGCTTTATCAATACTACTTTCTCTATAATCTTTGATTCCTTCATCTATGGTTAATGCGATTATTGGCTCTGAATGATAGGTCCGAGTTTGAATGATATTTAAATTGTAGAGAAGGGTAATTGAATCTTTACCTCCGGATAATCCTACTATCACCTTATTCTTAGGTTTTAGCATTTTATATTTTGAGATTGTTCTATAAATGTTTTTCTCAATATTTTTTTTGAAACACTCTGGACATAAACTTTCACCGGAATATCTTCTCTGAATTACAATTACATTATTACAGTGTGAACAACTTCCTTTTTTTAAAAAAATTTTATAAGTGCTCATCAAACCAAGTAATTATTAATTATTAATTATAACTCATTAGAGCCAAAAGAACAGTCCACCAAATTTAATAAATGAAAGAATAAAATTCCCTAGAACTATAAATAATGTAATTAACCTGATAGTATTCAAGATACGTTTTTTAGTCTTCCTCTTTTCATCATACCAATAATTATAAGAGACTTCTATCAATGAACCATCTTCTAAACTAGTTTTTTCGGGAAGATTGAGCAAAATTGAATCTTTAAAACCATCACCAATTTTGTCTATTAGTTGATATTTTTCTTTAGCTAAGAGAACATCACTCCTGTCTCCCACTTTTAACTGATCTTTTAAAACAATTTTAACATAATCGACTTCTTCTACTCTGTATTCTGACAATGTAATTTCATCTTCACCTTTTTTATAAATAGCCCTATCAATCTTCTTTTTTATTGCTTTAAAATCATCTCCTATCCCCCAATTAACTAATTCTTTCACTATTCTATCACCATCAAATATAGGTAATGGAAGCATATTAAACAGGGTTATACTGAATGCTATCACAAAGAGCCATGAAATTTCTCTTAGTAGAAATTCTGGCCAATTGTTTGTAAAAAGTTTCGCCAAATTATTTAAAGGAAAAAAATATAAATTACTATAAATTCCAATTACAACACCTTCTATATCTACATCCAATATAAACGTCTCTGTATCTGTACTTAAATTCAGACTAACTAAATTGAAACTTGTTAATGCTCGTGCTAATGTATTTCCATTAGTTAAGTTTACTGAAATACCATTTATTTTGTTTATTATTAATCCTTCCGTCAAATTTTTGTTATAATTAATTCCACCCTCAATTTCAGTAAGGACTTTAGTAATTCTTATTTCACTCCCATCTGAAATATATTCATACAAAATCCCTAAATAATAGCGAGGTCCTAAAGTGATATTTTTCTCTGTGTAGGTATTTAATGATGGATTATATACTTTTAAAGTTAGATTATCACCTATAGATACTTGTAATGTTGTTTCATTTCTCATGATATTTGTTAGGGTCCTCTTTTTATATTCATTTATATAAACATAATCGTCATCTGAATCTCCTTGTTGTTTAAGGGCTAAAATAACATCACCATTAGAGAGATTATCATAATTAAATCCTCCTTGATCTTCTGTTAATACTGTATTTACCCGTGTAACTTGGCGATAATACGGAGAAATAAGAAACGGGTAACTTAATAATATAATAAAAGCAATTCCTGCCGTAATACCATTTATATATGTTCCTGCTGCTGCGATTCTGAAACGAGTATTCCGATGTATTTTACTCGAATTTAACTCTCTCTCATCAAGTTCAACAAATGCACCAAACCCTATTATATAAAAAAGACCAGCTCCGAGAACTCCCGTGGATTTAACTTCTATTCCATCAACGGTGGCAGAAATTCCGTGAGCAAATTCATGAGTTGTTAAGATGAAAAGCAGCGGTAGAATTAAGTACGCATAGATAGGTAAATCTATTGTTACTCCAGGGATAAGTGGTAAAACTGCTTGTTCGATTTTTGGGTCAATTATTAGATTAACAAAATTTGTAAAGAAGAAATAAAGAGCAAAGATTGTAAATCCAAATGACACAAAAATGCCAACTGTCCAAAAAACTCGCCAAAATTTTGGAGCTTTTCTTGACACCCTTTTGATAATATTATTCATTCTTTTAGTTTTAAACATTGCGAGTAGAGGAAAAAAGAGATATGCTGCCCCCTCTTTATTTCGTAATAAATAAACCAGGACTATAACAATAACCCAAAAGATTAGGGATAAAATAAACCAAGGATTTAAAAAAAAGTCGGTAAATACATTTAATAAAGGCATATATCACTATTTCCGGTAATTTCTCTTTTATTAACTAATTTTATTTATAAGTTAAAGTTAACGATTATATCCAATCAATTTATTGCTAAGAAAACAAAGGGGTATTAGAAATAGAATAAGATTAAACTGTAATTTTTATTTGATAGTAAAATAGAAAAAGTAGCGGGGGTTCGATTTTCAGTTTGTTGGAAACCAACAAAAAATTTTTTTTGAACGAACGATCTCAGGGTATCTCTAGGGCACTTTATTGCCATTTATGAGCCCTGCGGCATAAACCAGGCTAGCCCACCCCGCTATAAAACTCTTTTTTATGATATACAAATTATGTATATAAGAAATAAAATTTATTTCTTAATAAAATCTTGTAGTAATTTTTTAAATTGATCTTTTTGTGTTTCTGAATTCAAACCTCTTATGAAATACCATTTTAAATGATGTATGGAAATATTACGGTAAGTTAGCGCACGTTTTAACTTTGGTAAAGATAATTTTAATATTTTATTTAAACTTTTTTTCTCAATAAGCTCATTGAATATATTTATCATATCACTAATATAAATTGAATCGATAAATTCACTTATAACACATAATAAAAGAGTTAAATTAAGTAATCAATTAAAAAGGTTGAATTCAAATTTTTATTTGTTTTATTACTTTCTACCATTTTTACGCACTTTAGTTAAGATTTTTAATTTTAATTTTAAAACTATTCTTTATATTTAAACAAAAAAGTGCGACAAGAAAGTCTCATGTCTGAATACAGGACTTGAAAAGAAAGAAAC
>JAHLWT010000116.1 GCA_019057775.1 Promethearchaeota archaeon | reverse complement strand
TTTTTGGGATGATCGGGAATAATCTTATATCTTTGAATTTATCAAATTCCGGATCTCATGAAATTTGGCGTTGTTATTTTCCCTGGTTCAAATTGTGACCATGATATGATCTATATCTTGCGAGAGATCATGGCGCAGGATGTTGTTGAATTATGGCATAAAACCACTGACCTGCAAAACGTTGATTCAGTTGTCTTACCAGGGGGATTCTCTTATGGTGATTATTTAAGATCAGGAGCTATAGCCAGGTATTCTCCCATAATGGAAAAAGTAATTGAATTTGCAAAAAATGGAGGATTTGTGTTTGGAATTTGTAATGGCTTTCAAATATTATGCGAGTGCGGCCTTTTACCCGGTGCCTTGCTGCACAATTCAAACCAAAAATTCGTATGTAAAAACATCTATATCCTGCCTGATAATAATCATTGTGCCATTAATTCCAGCCTTGATTTATCAAGAGCTCTCAAAATACCCATTGCTCACGGAGAAGGAAGATATTTTGCCCCTGATTCGGATCTGATAAAAATGCGTCAAAATGACCAAATTTTATTTCGGTATTGTAATGATCTTGGCTTAATTACCGAAGAAGCAAATCCAAATGGATCAGTGGAGAATATTGCGGGAGTATGTAATGAAACAAAGAATGTTTTTGGAATGATGCCTCATCCGGAACGTGCTGCCGATGATGAACTTGGGAACACTGATGGCAGATTGGTTTTTGAGTCGCTTCTCCGTATAATGGAAGAAAAGAGAGTTAGTAGTTATAATTAATTTTCAATAAACAAGCAACACGCAACCAACATACACGATGCTTGCTAAAGAAAGATTTGGTGAAATCATTCTGTTGTTGTTATTCCTGGCAGTGGCCATTCTGATTGTAAATTTCAGGAGTTCAAGAAAAGGTTTAGAACATTATTCCGAATCAAGGTACGATTCAATCGATGTGGTTCATTATATTGTTAGTCTCGATATCCTGGATTTTGAAAAGGAAGAAATTTCCGGCATTACAGATCTGCAGATCGTTTTAAAAAAGGATAATCTGGACGAAATAGTTATCGATTTGCTTTCCTTTGTCGTTGACTCAATCTGGATCGACGAAATTAATATTAACAATTATTCCTATAATGGTTCCATAATTAAGATTCCACTGGATACCGGTTTACCAAAAGGATCAGCAGTACTTATCTCCGTTTTTTATCATGGAAATCCCTCACGGGATCCGGGTTGGGGTGGATTTTATTTTGGTGAAGGGTATGCGTATAACATGGGTATAGGAATGAGATCGAATCCGCATAGTTTCGGCAGATCCTGGTATCCATGTATGGATAATTTTGTTGATCGTGCCACATACGATTATTTCATAACGGTCAAACAGGGATTAACCGTTGTTTGTTCGGGGACTTTAGCTGAAATTTTTGAAAACAAAAATGGCACAATTACATATCACTGGAATTTACGGAATAGCATTCCTGCTTATCTTTCATCGGTTTCAGTTTCTGACTATATAGCTTTAACTGATACATTAAAAGGAATCCGGAGAGCCATTCCTTCCTGCATTTATGTTAAACCAACAGATAGTTTACGTGCAGTACAGTCTTTTAAGAATTTAAGTAAGTACCTTGAAGCTTTTGAGTACATGTTTGGTCCGTATGCATGGGAAAGAATCGGCTTTGTATCCGTTCCTTTTATGGGTGGGGCAATGGAACATGCAACGAATATAGCTATTTCAGAATCGGCAATTAACGGAACATTAGACTTTGAAATGCTTTTTGTCCATGAATTTGCGCATAGCTGGTTTGGAAACCTGGTTACATGCAGAAGTGCTGAGGATATGTGGTTAAATGAGGGGTGGGCAAGTTATTGTGAAGCCCTTTTTAAGGAATATTATTACGGTAAACAACCATTTAAAGATTATGTGAGGGAAAACCATAAAAAGGTTTTAAGCAGAACCCATATTCGTGACAAAGGCTATCGTTCCGTTTATGGAATCCCGTGTGAATTTACATACGGAAGCACTGTATATGATAAAGGTTTTAATGTTGCTCATACATTACGGGGGTACCTGGGGGATAAGCTTTTTTTCACCAGTCTTAAAAAATATTTTAAATATTTTGCATTTCAGGATGTCTCTACCAAATTGTTTAAAGATTTTTTTATGATGGAAACAGACCTGGATATAGCCGATTTCTTTAATACATGGGTCTATTCACCGGGATTTCCTCATTTTTCAATTGATTCATTTTTAGTTACTAAGACTGAAAAAGGATTTGAAACGGAGGTATTTGTCCGGCAAAAGCTAAAGGGGACAGATGATTATGCATACTCAAATAAGGTAGAAGTAACATTCATGGATAAACATTGGCATGCTCTTACCAAAATGCTTGAATTTTCAGGGGAAACCGGATCGCAATTATTCCGGTTGCCTTTTGAACCAACTTTGGTAATGTTCGATCTGGAAGAAAAGATATGCGATGCGACTACGGATAATTACAAAATTATCAGATCCGGGGGTAAGTATGAATTTGAAGAAACTTATTTTGAAATGCAGGTAGATGACATGAAAGATTCTGCTTTTATCAGGGCTGAATTTAACTGGGTTGCTCCGGATAGCTTCAAAAGGCCAGAAGAGGGAATCATTATATCAAATTCACAATATTGGAAAATCGAAGGAATATTCCCGGATGGTTTTAATGCCCGAGGGATGTTTTTTTATGATTTACCGGAATTTTCAATGAAAACCTGGGTTGATTCAATTTTCAATGGCAGTCCTTATACAATGGTATTATTATACCGCAGTGGTCCGGGTAAAAATTGGGAGGAACATAAATTCAGACAAGAAGGGAATGAATATTTTGGCAA
>JAHLWT010000115.1 GCA_019057775.1 Promethearchaeota archaeon | reverse complement strand
ACGTGTTTTCTCGGGCTCTTCTCCACAATGAGAAAGCGAATAGAGGTAAGAAAATCTGGCAAAAACATAAGGCTAGGCCGCGTAGAACTCCATCTGGCCCAAACTCGACTTGCCCAAAGAATCCATTCCAAACAGAAAAGCATCTCTCGGTACGAAACTGGGGCGTCATTACCATCCATACGAACTCTGGTCAAAATCGCCAAAGCTCTCAAAAAGAGAGCCGGTTATTCTTTGGATGAGCAAGGAGGACGTATCTCTAATTTCCCTTAGATGACAATAACAAGAAGTTACAATTTGATACTTGACCTATAGTCATGCAAAGGAAGTACTTCGCAAACCTGAGTCCCGATATATGCAATGTGGCGCTCTAAAATTTTACGCAAAGTAAGCGGACTGGGGCTGATTTAAGGAGGTAAGTAAAATGGAAAAATAAGACCTGACACCAATATTTTGCACCAATTTTTGAAGAAGACAGCATTTGGGAAGAAGGTCTAGTAGAGATAAGAAATCGACAAGAGACTGGGGGTAGGGTTAAGCTCGACATCACCCGTGGGGATATCATCTTTAATGGCAATGTATATTCTTTTAAGAGGCTAATGGAATAATATTCAAATTTGATCTAAAAAAAGATTTGGGAGGTAGAGTAAAATGAGAAGAGTCAAATTTGCCAGGATTATGAAGGTAAGGATTTTTGTCTTTTTAATGGTGGCTTTGATGGGGTCTTTGCTCTCGATCAAAGCTGCAAGAGCTACAGAGCTATCTCTGATGGCAACGGTTACTGATGTAAGTGGACAGAGTTTTTCCATCTTCGATCTCAGATACGATGGAGAATCCTGGATCCCTATGGTTCAAGACAGCACTACCGTTAAAATTGGCTTTGGCCAAGTTAAAGGATTCACTTTTAAATCGATAGAAGGGGAAGATCAGCTCAATGTAGTTTTACATCTTAAGAGTGATAAGACAGCCGAGGGTGAATTCGAGGCCAAGAAATCTTTTAGTGGGATAGCCAATATAGATGGTGTTGGCTGTCAGTGGTCCCTTGCTGCACAAAAAGTGATGCGGATTAATATGAGTAAAAAGGAGGCACCTAAAAAGATAACCGAGGAACCTGTAATTGATGCCATTGCGACCTTTGATGAAGGAAAATCTTTAGAGTTTAAAGGCATAACACTTAAACTAGTTACTGTTAATTTAGGCGAGGCAGAAATTCAGATTCCGCCTTTGGTTATCGAACAATTGGCCGTAGTCAAAGAGGATAAGAAAATGAAGTTGAGATTACGAAGTGGAAGAGAATTTCTGGTTGACAAGCCCTCCGAGAAACTCTTTGGAGTTGTTAAGATTGCCGAACAGCCATATCAGGCAGTAGTAAGCCTTGATGATGTTGTATCTATAAAATTTGCATCAGGGATTTCCCGAGCAGAGAAGGAAGTTATAAGAAATACACCAGAGGTCTGGAAAATAACACTTGCCAGTGGAGACCAGGTATTAGCCCACGATGTTCAGTTCCCTCTTCCTGAAGCAGAATTAGGTAAAAGGGTTTTCTCGGTAAGGGTAGAGAATGCTACTGCTGGTATTCCACTTTCTGCCATTGAAACCATTGACTTCACACTTCAACCTATTCTTGCCCATATACGAATCATCCTGCGAAATGGTGAAGAGGTTAGTTTACTCCCTGCCTTCGAGAGGAGTGAAAAACTCCTTTGTAATCTTATGTTTGGGGATGTTGCAGGACGCTTCTCTATACCTCTCACTGAGCTCACAGCAGCTACTGCGATGAGGAAGCCTGCCCGTGTTTCATTAACAGAAACAGAAAAGGTAGATTCTCCACCCGAAGTCTCAGGCACCATTTATTTGGATGAGAGACAGGTGCAATGTCGTTCAGTAGAGTTTAGAGACATTTACTCAACCAGTCAACGAGGGAACTACATCTATTTGGATAGAAGTTGGCAAGAATTCTCAGGAGGTGGATCTTGGCTTCCAAGTAAATACCTTGGAGGGACTTTGAGACTACCAATAGTAGATATTAAATCTATCAATTCAAAGAAAAAAGAGATAGTTCTTAGGAATGGAAAGGTAATTCCCGCTTACACATGGGTCTCTGGTATGTTAGCTGCTTTCACTGGTGAGTTCAAATATGGATATGTGTCTGTGTGGGCCGATAGAAGGATGCATGTAGAACTCGGCGAGGTCATTAGTGAAAAGGAGGAAGCCGTTATAGAAAAAGAGGCTATTAAGGCTGTAGTCCACAAAACAGATGGCACTGCGATAAGTATACAGCATCCTGCCTTCAAGGTTAATACGCCCAGTATGCATATTAAGGAAGCAGAGTACAAGGATGATAGTCGGATTGTCTTTGGAAGTACTGGGTATGACTGGAGCGATGTTCCTATCGTACCTCGTGTTCCTCTCTTTACAGGAGATGCTGGATATTGGTTAGACTTCAGGCACATTCGAAAACTCGAGATTGGACCAGAACGCAGAGCAAAAGTAACCTTTAAAGACAAAGAAACTTTGGCAGGTGAATTGTATGAGGGTGTTACGGCGCTCTTAGATAAAGAGCAAAAGGAGATTGAAATTCCAATTGAGAAGATTGTTTCTATCGAGTTTGGTCCAGCAGAGAGTTCCTCCAAGTAAAGTAAATAGTGTCAGGTTGAATTATGCTTGGCTATGACTGCAAAAAGGGCACAGCACAGCATATAACAGATGGTTTACCCTGCGTTCCCTTCGGTCACTTGCCCTCCGGACATTTACTAACGCAAAAGATCGTAAACTGTGGAATCGTTAAGCGCCATTTTTGTAAATAAAAAGAAAGGAGGTGTCTTCATGCGCAGAGTAACTATTATTACATTCATCAGGGATTATCACGTAACCTAAAAAATACTAAATGTCATTTTCAATTAGACTC
>JAHLWT010000114.1 GCA_019057775.1 Promethearchaeota archaeon | reverse complement strand
CCTCACATGCAAGTATCCTTGAATATCTCTATCAATATACTATAGCTGAAGATACGCAACAAAAATTAGATCAGATTAGTTATACGGTGTGGCTAACAATTGCATCCACGTTAATAACTATTGGACTTGCTGCCGGCACGAGTAAGCTAATTAGCGCTGCATTACCCATATCGACAGGCACAGTATTACCCTCAAGCTCCAGAGTAGTCAATTTCTTGAATAAAATCGTCAGTTCTAAATCGTACCAAATTGCAAAAGTCGGTCTTGCCGTATTCTCAGAATCGATGGAAGAAGTCTACGTTGACCCGTGGATAGAAGCCTTTGTGACTAAAGCTGTCCGAGATGCGGGAGGAGATGGTTTCGAGCAAATCTTATGGTCAAGCATGGCAGAGAGTGGTAGAGAATCATTGGTAAGCGGTGTCACAAGTATTCTCGGTTCTTACTCTACAAGCACCCAGATTCGTGCGCAACTACAGACTGAACAAGCCCTTGCTGGAACGTCGCAAGACTCGAGAACTACTTTTGCCAACGAGCAAAGAGAATCGATTGCTGAACGGCAGCAACAAGAAGAGCAGCTCAGATCCGAAAGAATCGAACTCATTACAACCTCAATTTCCTCAATTTTAATGTTTGCTGGTGCCCTTTCAGGAAGTACTTTCGGTTCTGGTGGCGCCTCACTTGGTAATCTTTTAATTTTGTCCAGTGTCGGAGTTGATCTTTCCAAGGATGTCTTTGAATTAGCTCTTAAGACCAAACAAGAAAGTGTTGGTACTCTTGATATCCCTCCTGAAGTTTCTAATGCGTGGAAATCTCGAATTGTGAGGAACATTCAAGAAAAAGCCAAGGTAACTACTTTTAATGACCATCAAAAATCAAGTAAAATTTCTGAGTGGTTAAATAAACATAAAGCATCAATTAAGACTGCTGCTGTTATAGCTTTAGGATTTACAGTTGCTTCAATTGTAGGTATTTTTAATCCCCTCATAGGAAGTTTTATTGCAATGGGTTCAAGTACAGTCGGGATGACTAAAGATTTCAATACCAAAAATATGGATAAGGAAGTTAAAGAAAGAAAGCAGAGGCAAGACATTCATGAAGAACCAGTAGTTGAAACTCAATTATTAGACAGACCTGAAAATATAGTCTCTCATTATTATGAGCAAATGAAAGTTTGTAGGCGTTTTGGGGGGTCAGAATTTGTTCGGCATAATTACTTTATTCAACATCGTGATGGAAATAACATTGTTTTAAAATGTATGCATTGCGAAGCCACATTAGAAAATACAATAAATCCTGAAAATCGTAGAATTTTCAATTCTCCAGATTATGAGACGCGAATAAGCAAAATTAAACTATGGGAACGGCAACAAAATATTGGTTCTGGTGATATCGTAATCTATAGAATGTATTGGAGGAAAGAGGCTTCAGAGGCATGGAAAGAATTCCCTGGAGAAAATTATATTGGTTTGACAGATGATTTGACTACGAGAATATACAAAGATTCAAAAAGTCATGTAAAATCTGGTCTTAGAATAAGTCCCCGATTTCAAATACATGAGTTAATAAGAAATGACTTTACATATATTCTTGATGACAAATATTCTTCATTCGAGGAGCAAGCCAGAGCCCATATTAGAGTGGAAGTATTAGATATTGTTAGATTTCAAGGAGATTGGGCAGCAATCAAGAGTATTCAAGATGCAGATGCTCAGAAAGCAGCTCTTAAAGCAGCTGTTAAAAAGACTGAAGAGATTGCCAGCTTAAAAGAAAAATTCTTCATAGGGATATACCACTCACAATTTTTGGAATTTGGAGGTAATTATGAGGAAGGTGGAACCCGTGGAGGTAGAGGAATCGCTTTATTACCGTTTAATACTATTGATAGCGCTTTTGATGATGTATTATATTATAATCGTCATGTGGAGGCAAAAAGTAAATATATGGAAAAATTAGGCTTAAAATATCCTTCCCAAGAGGGAAAATTGGCCTCAAATTTAGAGACTTGGTATGAAGATGTGATAGACCACCATTTTACCACAGTTCTTGGTCGAAAGCAAGCGGTTGAAGCAGATAAATTATGGAGGCTTGGATATAATATGGAAGCAATAGCTAGAATATTTAATCAAAAATCTGGAATTCGTGTAACTATGGATGGATCGAGGTCTAGATCTGGAGTGACGCACGAATATATTTCTCGACTTCTAAAGGAGTTTATATATAAAGGTCCAGAATTTGAAGGATTAGATATTAATCAATTAAAAGCAGCAATTTATCCTGCAATTATAGAGAATCATGTACGAAATGGAATCACAGATTATCTTTCCCTTTTGGAAGTTTTACCTGGATTTGATCGGGACAGGGATGTAATTATTCAAGAATTAAGAGAATCTGGAAGATCTGATGAAGAGATTACTGAAAGTTTAATAAACGAGAAGCGGAAGTATCGTATACAGAATATAATAAGACAACATTTTAGGAGCCTTACAGCCTTAGTCGAGAGATATCATTCTGGGCCCAATTATTGGTATTTAGCAAAAAATCTAATTAGGAGACGAGGTACTGTCCAGCGGCAACGAGAATTCACAATGATCGACTTTGCGCATGAATTGGAGCTATCAACTTCTACGAACTCTGGAACTGTTAGCAGGAAAATAAAACAAGTTTTTGGAATGACATTTATGGAGCTAAAGAAGTTTCTGTTAACTGGTTTGTTACCCGATAGTTTAAGTAATAGGCGGGCTGAATTTGAAGGCTATTTTTGAATTAATAATAACATTTTTTTCTTTTTCTTATTAATTAACAATAAATTAATTTTTATACTCAGTCCCAATCATTAAATTTTCGTTTTGATTAATAAAATTAAGAAGATGGGAGATAAAGAATTTATAGTAAACAAGAATATCACACTCAGACTTGAGAAAAATAGAACTAATATCTATTTGAGTGGTGAGAAGTTCATGCAGTGTAAATTCTTGCTCCTTGAAATTCCAGTCAAGGATACTGTCGGATTAGATGAGTTGAAATCCATTGACGAGTTTTCAGAACAGTTTGGTAATCCCTTTAATATTCGCACCTCTCAGTTTCCAATAATTCCTCCAGAAGTCGAGTTTTGGGGGCACTGCTCTAATTTACAGGTATGGTTTGAGAATAATTACAATACGAATTTGCTTCATTCTAACATCGCATTTCCTTTATTAAAAAAACTATCTGAAATCGGAGATCCTATAGCGCGAAGAGTTTTTAAAGAGGAAATTGTCAAAAGAATTGAAAGTGGTTATGGACCGACGATTATTTATTTGGTGATGTCTCACTATCTCGATTTTCTTACTCAAGAAGAGTTTGAAGTTTTAATACAAGAAGTTAGAGAAAGTGGATGTGTCTTAGATGAGAATATTTTAGATTTAATTTGTTCCTTTGACCCCGCCTTAAGCGAAAATGATATAATTTTTTTAGTAGAGCACCCTAAAATAAATCTGTTTGAATTATTGATTGATTTTGGAAAAAAGTTTTTTGATATGGATGGGAGATACATTGGAGAATATAGAACTTGGATAACTGACATACTCCATAGATTAAACAAGTTTAGACCAAAATATCTCGAAAGAAAAGTAAGGGATTTAATTAAAAGAGATAAAATTAAAATTCGGAAAATTCTAGTTTTTGATGATGTGGTTGGAGTTAATCTGCCTAAACTTGATTACTCATTAATGGATGAGTTTTCAATTAGATTGTTTAATGCGCTATATTATGGGCAGCAAAAGATCTTTAGATTAGACGATTTAATCTGTAATTAAATTAAAAGATTTCTCAAAAGCTTATGTTACCATTTTATCATCCGCCATTGAATCCATTGCCAACTTCTTTTTTTTCCTCCGAACCATCTCAACAAAGCTTTCTATTCTTGTCAAGAGTCCAGCAGTCCCACTATGTTCATCCATAATTATTTCTAGAAAAGGTAATCCAACAACTTTCATATCTCGCATTATTAACTCTGAGATAAGGCTATCCGGACCACAAGCGAAACTTATCAGAAAAATTACTCCATCAATTTCATTACGCCCTTTTGTCAAAAAGTAGCGAATTGATTGCATTATTTCTTCTTCATGACGCCAATAATTACGTAGACGCTTATTTATAATTACAGGTTTTCTGAAAATAGACTCTGGTAGATTTTCTATTGTAAATACATTAACACCGTGATCCTTAAGCTTTTTCTGAAAATCTAAATTAATGAAAGTATCAAAAATATTATATCCATGACCTAGAAGTAAAAATTTAAGATCACCTTCATCTTTTCTCTTAAGCAAAGTGAATGGCCGACTTCTTTCTACTAATCGTAAAGCATGATTAACTGAAGCTCCATCTCTTAAAAATTTATGATAATCCTCAAAATATATCTGAGCTTCTCGGTATGCGTCTAATGCTTGATTCTGGGATTTTCCTAACTCTTTACCAAGTTCTATTATTGAAGTTGCAATAGGGAATTCTTTTACATTCACTTCGAAATTAAGGATTTTGGGTATGTTTGGAAGAATTTTTATGATATCGGGAAGCGAGATAAATTTAGGGCAAAAATATGCTTCCTTTACTTCAGCAACATATCTAGGAACAAAAATATAATCTAAATCGGGATTATCTCGAACTAATTTCAGAAGTTGGCCATAATATATCTTGACTGGGATACATAATTCTCCAAAGCCATGAGTTACACCCTCCTCCACAATTTTCTTATTGGTTGGAGGACTTAAAATGATTTCAGCATTTAGTTTTTCAAGAAGTTTTTTCCAAAAAGGAAAATATCGATAAAAATGAAGTGCCCTTGGAATTCCTACTTTTATCTTTTTGCTAATGAGTTGTTCGCGTGGTTCCATCTAGTTAAGTCCTCGATAAAAGTTCATTCATTAAAATTACTTACTTAGATTTTTTCATATATAATAATTATAATGGACGAAATGATTTAAAGTCATATTTTGATTAAAATTTTATTAGGAAAGCATATTTCCCTCGTTAAAAATCATAACACCCATAAGAATATTATATAAAAACTTGAAATGGCAAAAAAAATTTGAATGAGAGCCCTGCCTATGCTTTTAAAATAACTTAGCGATTAATTAAGAATGAAAAACATTCAATATAATAAGATAAGAAAATTAACATCTTGTTTTTATGGAAGATTTTTTTCTTGGATTGGATTGTTCAACTCAGAGTTTTACTGCTATTATGATCAATTTTAGTTCAAAAAGAGTAATATATCGACATAGCCTAAATTTTGATAAAGATTTACCACATTATAACACTCAAGATGGAGTCGTAACTTTAGGAGATGAAAAAATAGTACATTCATATCCCCTTATGTGGGTTGAAGGTTTAGAATTGTTGTTTCAAAAAATGAAGGATGAAGGTATTCCAATTTTTAATATAAAGGGGATTTCAGGTTCAGGACAACAACATGGAACGGTCTATTTAAATTATTTATTTGAAAAATCTCTTAAAGAATTAAATCCAGTTAAATCATTAGCATCTCAATTAAGCGGCTCATTTTCTCGTCCTACAAGTCCTATCTGGATGGATTCAAGTACTACAATGCAATGCAATGAAATTCGTAGAAAATTAGGAGGATTGAAATCAACAATAGAAATTTTAGGTTCCAATACTTTTGAGCGATTTTCTGGCCCTCAAATTCGAAAATTTTATGTAGAACAACCTAATAAATATAATAAAACATCAAAAATTCATCTAGTTAGCTCTTTTTTGGCTTCACTTTTGTTAGGAAGAGATGCCCCTATAGATCATGGAGATGGTGCTGGTATGAACTTAATGAATATAAAAACTAAAGAATGGGATGCTCGTGCTTTAAATGCAACTGCCCCTAACTTGGAACAAAAATTACCGTTACTCTCTAATTCTTATGACGTCATTGGAAAGATTTCTCCATACTTTGTAGAAAAATATGGATTTAATCCTGACACGGAACTAATCGCTTGGTCGGGAGATAATCCTAATAGTCTTATTGGTGTTGGATTAATCGAGAAAGGAAAAGTTGGGATAAGTCTTGGTACAAGTGATACTTATTTTAGTTATTTAAAAGAATTATATCTTGATTTTAATGGCGAAGGTCATGTTTTCGGAGCACCTACAGGTGATTATATGAGTCTAATATGCTATAAAAACGGCTCTTTAGCTAGAGAAAAAATAAAAGATAGATTTAATCTCAATTGGAATGAATTTTCTAAAGTGCTGAGCGAAACACCTCCAGGAAACAATGGAAAAATCATGCTTCCCTATTTTTTTCCAGAAATTGTACCTTCAGTATTAGATGCACAAGTTTATCGATTTGGATTAGAAGAAGATGATCTAGAAGGAAACGTACGAGGTATTATAGAGAGTCAATTCTTGTCAATGAGAGTTCACTCAGAATGGATTGAAGAAAATCCGGAAGAAATTTATGCAACTGGAGGTGCTTCTATAAATAAGGATGTTCTCCAAATACTAGCAAATGTTTTTAATACAAGGGTAAGACAATTTGAAATTACTGATTCAGCAGCTCTTGGAGCAGCTTTAAGATCAGCTAAATCTTTCTATGATTCCAAGAATCAGAAGAAAATGTGGAATGAAATTGTATTTAAATTCATAGATATTCAGAATAGTATAGTGATTGAACCACAAAATAAATATAAGGATTTATATGACGATTTTCTTAAAGTATATAAAAAATGTGAAAATTTCGTTCTTAAAAATGGAGCAAATCCTGAAGAAATTCGGGTAAAATTTATAAAAAAGTATTTTTAAGTGGTAAAATGCGTTAAAATCACGCATCTGGACTATTATATAAGAGTAAGTCCTTGATTTGGGCCATCATGTTAGTAGTAAGTCGTTTAAGTTCATCATAGTCAGGCATGGGTTTGCCCCAATATTGTTTATGCTCCATGAATGCCGGACCTGCTTTAAGCATTTGACCTTTAAAGAAATTTAACATCTTAGCTCTTTTCGGAAAAGTCGATTCTGTGCCAGTTATCCCGATTGGAATAATAGGAACTTGTCTTTCGATTGCTAATCGCATAGGACCCGTGTGACCTTCTAAAAGGTGACCATCTCCCTGATTTGTTGTTCCCTCCGGGTATGTGATTACCACTTCGCCCCGAGAAAGAAGTTCACCTGCGTAATTAAAGGCATCTACATCATGTTCTCCTCTTTTTAATGGAAAAGCATGATGATTTCGGACCCACGCATTAACGAGCGGAACTTTAAATAAGGATTGTTTTGCCAATTGATAAGCTATCCGTCTTGGGGGGTGGTGAATTATACTTGCCGCTAGAATGAGTACATCCCATTCAGAATTATGACTTGGACAGATAATGGCACCGCCTTCTTTAGGAATGTATTTCTCAAAATCAATTACTCTATAAGGCATCATAAGATCCGACCAATTGCAAACTAAATCCCCTGAGAATGCTTGTACTGGTCTTTGAAATTGCTCCCGTACACCAAATTCTTCTAAGCTCCTTAAAAAGGCATACCATACATCATCAACAAGCTTTATTACTCCTTTCGCTTGGTCTTTCAGATATTTCATGAAGTTAAATTTAGGTTTCTTTTCGACTTCTTCTGGGGAACCAATAGATAATTCTTCTGTGTCTTCTCTTCCATAAAGATTTTCTCGTAATTCCCAGATTGTATTTCTCAATTCATCCGTAAGCCTTCTAATGTCTTGATATGAAATTGAATCAAAACTATAATCATTATAATAAATTGGATCACCAACGCGGACAATTACTTGAGTCGGTTTCATAACTAGATTTCCCTTTTTTAACGCGTGCCTACTTCCAACAATTCCCATTGGGACTATTGGTACTTGCATTTCTATCGCTAATCTAACTGCCCCAGTTTTAAACTCTCCTAGCTCTCCGTCTCGAGATCGTGTACCCTCAGGGAATATTCCGATACACTCACCCCCGCGCAAAATTCCCTTAGCTTTTTCCCAACCTCTTTCCGGATTTTCACGATCAATTCTGAAAGCTCCAAGGTTGTTAAAGATGGTCTTCATAAGAGGTGTTTTGAAATTATCTAGTTTACTCATATAGCGGATTCGTCGATGGCACGATGCACCATAGAAAAACGGGTCCAAATGCGACTCATGTGAGCCTACGAGGATTGCAGCTGTATATTCAGGGAACATATTCCCTTTTGGATATATAGCTTTGAAATTCCATAACGTTCGAGCAAAAAATTTAATATAGATATAAGCCGCCCACCATTGAAGTCTCCCTTCAATTTTTTTCAGATCTAAACGTTTGATGATATACCGCCATAAATCATTTAAAGGATCGATTGGGTTATATTTCAGAATTTTGTAAGTCCATTTCTGATGACTTTTCTCATATTTAAGTTCTTTTTGCATCTTTTCTTCGGTCGACTTCTTAAGTTCCATTTCTTCTGCAATCTGATATCCTTTTTTATCTAATTCCATATTAAATACCTTTTATTAGCTAGAAATAAAGTTAAAATTATAATTCGAATTATTATTTTTTTTAGTTATTAAAAATGGCTGTATTTTTTAATAAAAATCCATTTTTCGTAATAATTATTATTTTTAGTTAAAGACTTGTTTATATAAAAAATTTATCATACTGCAAAAAGTATGATATGTCAACTTCTCCCACATAATAAGTATCAAAGAGCAACAAAGAAAAGGAGTTGAAAAAAATTTTAAGTAAACGATAATTTTGCTACGGAAAAAAAAAATTAAGTGCCTATTAACTCTTTTCTATTATTTGTAGTAGTTCACTTAAGGAATCAACAACAAAATCCGCCTGATTTCCAACTAGGATTTCTTTCTTCGAAATTCCACTTGCTACTCCGATTGTCCAAAATCCTGCTTCTCGTCCAGCTATAATGTCAGACGGCATATCACCAATCATAAGAAATTCGTCTCTATGCCTTTTTTTATAGTATTCAAGAGCGGGTTGGAGTGCCATAGGATCTGGCTTTTGAACTGGTATTTTATCACTACCATATACACCTTTAAACAGATTATCCATCCCTTCTTTTTCTAGATGTTCCAGAATGGTTTCAGTTTTATTATGAGATACTATAAATAAATCAAAAGACTTGCTCAAATCTTTTAAGAGGGATTTTGTTCCAGGAAAAAAAGAAGCCTCTTTTGAATATTCTAAATATTTCGAAAAAATTTTAATTGCTAAGCGTAGTTTCTTGAAATAGGTCAAATTTTTAAGAACCGTGATATGTTTAAAAATCTCATAAGATTGAAGTAGTACTTGAGGTAATGGATATCCTTGAATAGTTTCAAGTAAAGCACCAATTTCTTGAATTGTCGTTTCCATATCAATCTCAGGGTTTTTTTCTAAAATAACTTCTTCAATTGATTTTTCTAGAATTTCTCTTACATCTAGCAAGGTTCCATCAAAATCGAAAATAATGGCACGAAGAGAACCAGATTGAAGTCGTTTTTTTAATTGAATATCTCTACTCATTGTTTAGTTCATTGTATTTGATGAATTGTTATATGATGAAAAGGTTGAAGAGATAAAAATTTATTGTAGAAAAACACACATGGTCCCTTCTCTATAAATTCTGCAATAACACTAAAAAAGTTAAAAATATAATACGAATTTTACTTACTAATTAGGGGATTGCTTTAAAAAATGTCGGAAATTGATTCGAGTAATTCGAAAAGCTCTTATTTCCTTTATCTTTTAGTCTGTCAGTTTTGAATGCGATTTAATATAAATACGATGTCTAGAATCAATCAGTTGTAACTTGCCCCAGGAATCGAATAATGTTTCTGTTTTCCCTAAGATTAGAATGCCATTTTCAACTAAACGATCTTCAATAATTTTCAGAAATTTATGACGATTGATACGATTAAAATAAATGAGAAGATACCTACAAAAAATTATATCATATTTATGATACAATTTATGACCTTGTGTAACATCCTCTTCAATAAATTCGATCTGTTTCTTTATATCTTCTTTTATTACATTATTATGCCCAAAATGTGTCTTCTCCCTACTAAAATATTTTTGCTCAAAATAATCAGAAATTTCTTTCATTGAATCATTCGTGTAGACTCCAATTTTTGCTTTAGCAATAGCTTCATGGGCAATATCAGAAGCAACTATTCTATATTTCGGGAAACGTGGGACTTGATTCTTAAGGTTATCTAATATCATCGCCAGCGAATACGGTTCTTCTCCAGTGGCACATGGACATGACCATATATTAATACAATTTTTCTCGCTTCTTGGCTTCTTCATTTTTTGATAATATGAAAGTTGATTTAGAAAAATAAAAATATCAATATAGTTTCGTGCTGGCATATCACTATATCTTGACATTTTCGCTAAATTTTTAGCCGCATTTTTTTTGGTACGAAATTTTGCTAACTTAGACGGATCTGGTCTTATATCACTTTTTATATCTTTTCTACTGACTTTCAATCCATGGATAAATAAATCTTGAATCGTTTCGAAAACATCATAATCCCTAAAGAAGAATGTATAATTTACTGTAAATCCATCAGTAAAACTTTTAATTTCTGCGCTATTCGATGATACATAGCGAAAATAATCATCAAGAGTCTTACAATAAACTCGGATCATTCTAGCTTTTATCCTTTTTTCTATAAAACCCCTGTTGTAGTACTCAAAGTTTAATCCTGTTTTTGAACGTAGTAAACTGAGTAAGGCATTATATGATTCATCATCGACATGAATATTTTCGATAGCATTCACCTTATTATTTCCTCTATTGATGGTAATTTTCTGAGGTCGATTTAACGGTTCTTTACTAGTTATACACTTCCTTAATAAGACTTCTTCAATTTATATCTTAGTAAACCGAAAAAAATAATTTAAAAAAAGGGTTTATTTTACAATGGAATTTTATCCATGCATGGGACGCCAAATTGACAAAACGCGCAACCAACGGGGTAAATTGGAGGTCTTAACTTTCCATTAACTCGACGGATGGTAGGTTTAAGGAGCGATTCATGGCGAATTTTCATTTTTCTTGCTATTTTTTGACCATAATTGTAGCATTTTGTTTTATCGTGCCCATTTTCGGTTATTGCATTAGCAGGACACTTTTCAATACATGTCTTGCAAGTACCTTTTGTAAAGTATAGACAATTAGAATACGGCTCTTTATATTTTCGTGGTGTTATTTCAAGTAGCGCGTTAGTGATCACTGAAGCTA
>JAHLWT010000113.1 GCA_019057775.1 Promethearchaeota archaeon | reverse complement strand
CGTGAATTCCACGAATGCTCGGATCTTCTTTTCCTAAATATTTTAAAATCATCTCTTTACCAAAGGGCACGTAAAAACTTATTGCTGATTGAGCTTCGGGAAGTAAATAGGTGATATCGGCTCCTGTTGGCCCACCTACCATTGTTTCTTTAGTAGCAAATCCGACTTTTTTTGCTCCGCCCTCGAGCAACATTTCTTTAATATTCTGTTCTAAAGTCATAATTTATCACCAATATTTGTATTGATAATTCTTAACTTAAATAAGTGATGTTCCAGACCCATTCTCTACTAAAATTCCTAATATTTTTATTTAATTATATTTATATTCTAAATTTATTTAATCATATTTATATTTTAAAACCTTAAAAAAGGTGTAGTAAAATAACCATAACAAAAGAAAAAGATGTTAAATCATCTTTAAATGAAGAACTTGAACAAAAATTAAAAGATTTAGGGGCTATCCGAGTTGGTTTTGTTACTCTTGAAACTCTAGCAGGTGGTCCAGAAGGGGCAAACTTGAGATATTTGCTTCCGAGTGCTGAAAGTGCTGTTTGTTGGGCAGTTCCATTACAAAAGGATTTAATCCGACCCTATTTAGGAAAGACACATCCCAATGCTAGGGGTGATCATGAAAAGGACAACATCGAATTAAATATTAAATCAAGTGATATGTCTAGGATAATAGCTAAATTCTTAAGAGAAAAGGGATATGAAGCAGCAAGCGTTATAGCAAATAACAAATATAGAGAAGATGTTCCTAATTGGAATGTAACTTTGCCTCCAGAAATTTCATTAAGATATCTCGCTGTGCGATCTGGAATTGCCTCATTTGGTTGGTCTGGTAATGTAGGGTTAAGGGGGTATGGTACTACAATAATTTTAGGAGCTACAATAACTAATGCAACACTTGAACCTACTGATCCAATACCGGCTGAAGAATCCTTTTGCAATGAATGTAAGATATGTACAAAAGTTTGTGCATTTCAGATGTTTTCTCCTGATGAAAAAGTAGAAGTTACTCTTGGAGGTCACATATTTTCTTATTCGAAGCGTGTAGATAAGTTGCGATGTGTTTTAACATGTGGCGGATTTAATGGATTACATAAATCTGGAAAATTTTCAACATTTTCGCCAGGACGATATGAGTATCCTGAAACTAAGATGGAAGTCAGAAGAGTTTTAACTGCAGCTATGAGCGGTCAGAGGAAAAGACCTTTAATCAAGGATAATTCTTCAGGATACATTCCGGCATCTTTTTCTGGAGGTAAAGGAGCGTCTGCCTTTCCAACAGAAGAAACTAAGAATGATGTAGTTCAGCTCACATGTGGAAATTGTCAAATAATATGTTGGGGCGACACTAAAGAAACCGCAAAAAACTATAAAATACTTGTTAATTCGGGGTGTATAATTCAGAAAGAAGATGGTACATTGGAAGTATTCCCTCCAGATAAAGCAAAAGAAAAATTTGAAGAAATGCCATTAAAGAGACAAAGATGGTACACAAAAGAATATAAGAAAAAGATGAGGCAAAAAACAGGAACAACTAAAATGATGCCTTAAAATAATTGAAATTATAAAATAAAAAATAAAAAATAAAAAATAGAAAATTGAAATTATGAAGTTAACGACTCATATGGCAGCTGCAATGATGGGAAAGACCCCCCCATCTACATTTGCGGAAGGAACTTGTCATATAATCCCTGCTTTTGGCAATATGGGAGTAATTGAAACGGATGAAGGTTTAGTAATATTTGACTTACCAATAAAAGCACTTATTCATCAAACTTTGAAGAAATTAAGAGAAATTACTGATAAACCTATAAAATACGTTATTTATTCACATGGGCATATAGATCACGCATATGGTTGGGATCCAATCATAAATGAGATAAAGGAAAAGGGTTGGGAAATGCCTGAAGTTATTGCTCATGAAAATTGTATTCAAAGATTTGAGAAATATAATATGTTGGATGATTATCATGAATGGCTTAATCAGCAACAGTTCTCAGCACTCACTAAAGGAAAGGGAAAAATATTTCCAGCTCACGAAGAAATTGACCCTACTATTGTTATAAAAGGAAAGGAAATGTATGAATTTACATTTGGTGGATTATCATTTGAAATCTATCCGGAGAAAGGAGAGACTGATGATGCTCTCTGGCTATGGGTTCCTGAAAAAAAGTTAATATGTGCCGGAGACCTAATGGTTAGTCACTTTCCAAATGTTGGAAATCCTTTTAAAGTACAGAGATATCCAAAGAATTGGGCTTTAGCATTGGAGAAAACGATGAAAAAGGACGCAGAATATATGATTCCTGGTCATGGACTATTTGTTCAAGGCAGAAAACAGATTCAAGACATATTTACCATCACTGCAGAAGCTATGAATTTTGTGCATGTTGAAGTCGTGAAAAGAATGAATGAAGGTAAATGGTTTGAACAAATTTTCCATGAAATGATAGAGATCTTCCCAGATAAGTTAAAAAATCATGAATATCTAACACCAATTTATGGGTGTTATGAATTCGCAATACACGCAGTTTATAGACTTTATCATGGGTGGTATAATACGGGGAATCCAACGGATCTTTTTCCTGCCAAGTCTCAAGATATTGCAAAGGAGTTTTTAAAAACTTCTGATGAATCTCAATTTCTAAAACAAGCAAAAAAGAATATCGAAGAAGGAAAGTTACAATTAGCATTACATTTACTTGATGTAATAATAAAAGGAACTGACCAGAATAATCATGAATTACTACTTGAAGTCTATAAATTAAAAGCTAAGGTACTAAAACAGAAATCAGAACTGGAAACTTCGTTTATTGCAAGTAATATCGTTATTAATGGCGCTACAGTCCTTAAACTAAAAATCAGAGAATTAAAAAAAATTTTTAAAAAAAATAAAAATTAAGAAGAGAAAAGAAAATGATTGTAAATGAAGAACATAGAGTAGATTTGATAAGAATAGCTAAAGAGTGCAAACATTCCATGCAATCTTATCCTGCAGATGAAAATGAAGAACCAAAGAGACTTATCTTGAACATTTAGCTTAATGATGATCCAGACCTCGTTAAAATAATGCTAGAACTTCCAATTATGCCTAAATCAATGTCTATAACAAGACTAGCAAAAAAATTTATTGAAGAACTTAAGGGACATCCAGATGCAGAAGCCCTTGAGAATGCAAAATATTTTACCAAATCTATTATAAAATAAATTAAACAGTAGTAAAATGACAAATATAGAAGAACAGATCAAAAAGCTTGCTTTAGATGAAGGAGCTGCGTTAGTAGGTATTTGCTCTGCGGAAAGTATTAAAGATAAAGAATTTTCAGACCCTAATTATTTATTTCCTGGCGCTAAGTCAGTAATTAGTATCGCTATAAATTTCGATGATGAAAAAGTAAGCAAGTATTTATCAAAAGAAGAATACCTACCTCTATGTCATGAAGAGGGATATACAACCAAAAATCTAAAAAGAATCGCCGAGAAAATAAAGGTATTTCTTGAGGAAAAAGGATTTAATGCCTTCAATTGCGATTGTAATTATGATTATCGAAACGTCAATAAGTCGAGCAAGGCTGTAGTTCCAAACATAAAGATTTTAATTGATCTAATAAATAAAGAAAAGGATGAACAAGTCAATTTAACGGTTAATGAAGAAAAAACTCTTGATCGCTTGAAAAAAATGATTTTACCTGGTTTAAGGAGAACACCAATGCAGTTAAATCCTTCTTTATCTCATCGCTGTGTTGCTGTTTCTGCGGGAGTAGGTAGGATTGGATGGAGTGGAAATTTGATCACCGAAAAGTATGGTGCGCGAGTTCTTTTAAATTCAATTATTACTGATGCTAAATTAAAGCCCGATAAACCCATGGAAAGCAATCCATGTAATAAATGTAAAATTTGTGAGAAATCATGCCAAGGTGGTCTTTTTAGCAGAGATGAAGAACAAACCATAACTATAGCGGGGGTTGAAGAAACAATAGCGAAAAGAAACAGTTATGCATATTGTATTGCCGTATGTAGTAGCATGTCAGGCCAAAATAAATTTAAAGAATGGTCCACATGGTCTCCTTTTCGCTTTGATGATCTTGAAAGACTTCCTTTAGATGATTCCGTTGATGAATATGTTAAAAATATGTTTGCTAAGGGAATTGAAAAGGGAGGTGGGCAAGCTGAAAATGTTCTAAGGCTTATAGAAAATACTTTTTTAGGACGTAATGATAAACCCGCAGAAGATTTTAGACCTACATGCGGATTTTGCCAAATGGTCTGTTCTGGGCAAGATTTGAATAAGACTAAAGAAAATTATAAATTCATTGTAAATTCAGGTTGTATAGACTAAAAAACTTGCTGTTTCAGACCCCTTCAAAATAAAACTTGATAACAACTATCATTTATTCTTAAAAGGTTAGCTTTATCCTAAAATGTATAATAAACACTGATAATTTTTAAATTGTCGATAATTATGAAGTTTAATTTAAACTATAGAAATTGCAGCATAAGGTAAAGATTGTGATTGATGATAAAAAAGTATTTATATCTGGAGTTTTAACGTTAACAGTTGGTATTCTTCATATATTTATAGGGTTTTTAGCAATTGGGTTATTAGAACTCTCAGTTACACTCTTCATATTCAGCGTTTTTCTTATTTTAATAAGCTTAAGATTGATTACGATCATACGCAAGAATCCTCTTGATGGAAAAAGAAGAATTATAATTTCATGTGCAACTGGTTCATTTCTAAATGCTGTTACAATGTTAACTCACATATTAATCGCATCTCCAAATGATAAATTTGTCATATACGTTTTTCTATTCTTTTTCATCGCTATAGATTTATATAATTTTCTTATCTTTTTTATTAAAAAAATACAACTAGATCAGATGGATAAAGATGATAAACTAAGTTATTTTACGATTGTTATCATACGAGGATTAGGACTTGGCTTACTTTTTAATGTTTTAACTTGGATTGGAATCTCAGGTGATCTTAATCCAATAATGATAACATATATACTCATCTTCGGCACATTGAATACGATTTTTGGAGAACAATTATATAAAAAAAAGGAAGTAAGAAAGATTCAGATGAGAGCATTGCTAGTTTTAATACTTGGACTAGTTTTTGAAACGATTTTATGCTATCTCTTTCCAAATCCAAAATTCTTTGTTAATATAATTCTATATAGTGTTATAATTCCAGTTCGAATTTATTATATAAGAAGTAAATTTTAGCTTTACCCCTTAATTCACATTCTATTTTCATTATAGATTGTTTCTATTAGCTCTTTATGAGAATTAAGGATTTTTGAACGTTCTTCACGATGGAGTTTTATCGCTCCTGTTGGACATGTAACTGCGCATGCTCCACAACCATAACATTTCATAAGATTTACTGAAGATATTTCATTTTCTAGTGTTATAGCTTTAAATACACACCTACTCTCGCATAAACCACATCCTTCACATAATTCACTTTTAACACGAGCAATATAATTGGATTTAGCAACACAATTCTCATTTTTATCGACAAAACGAGTCATTCCTCTCAAAAAAGCACAGCAACATTCACAACAGCAACAGACTACCACATGGTTTGCCACTCTTACATTTTCAGTAGTAAATATCAATCCCAATTTAGCTAGCTTATCTACTACTTGATGTGCCTCTTCCCGAGATATAACTCTCCCTTCTCCCCTCTTAACAAAATAATGTCCAAACGGTCCCAACTGAAAACAAGATTCTTTAATCGGGAATTTTTCCTTACATTCTCTTTCTCCTAATAGTTCTGTCCTATTTCTACATGGACAATCAGTTACTACGATCGGTTCTTGGCAATCCTCAATTATTCCATGGATCTCCTCTACGTTTGAAATTTGTGATTCGTGATCAATTGATTTATTTAATGGAATTATTCGTGTTAAAGGAGTTCCAGCGTCAGAAGATTCATATCGCTTATAATACTTTTCCTTAATGAAAAATTGTTGATATAACTCTGCTCCTCGATTCCCAAGTCTTTCCATAGCTTTTGAATATTTAAATCCTATATTGAAAAGATGAGCAACAGTTAAGAAATAAGAATATCCCCCAATATCTTGAATGATGCCTTGATCAGCCATCTCCTTTAAAATAAATTTTGTCTCTTTCCTATCCTTCCCAATTCTCTTAGCAATTTCGTTGACGGTTAAGGGTTTTATATCCAAATGTTGTGCAATTTCTGCCTCTTCTGGAGTAAACATGAGTTTGATATATTCACGAAAAGCTGAAGATATATTACCATCATCATCTAGAGGGATATCATTAGGATACTCCCTCATTTTATCCAATATTACATCATAAACGTTTATTTTATCTGTTACAATACTCACCTAATTGAAAATCCTTTGGTGTGTCAAATATTCATTTCTCTTTCTTTTTCGCCTCTTTATCCCTAATAACTCGCCTTAAAACTTTTCCTACCGCACTTTTTGGCAACGATCGTACAAATTTAACGATTCTTGGATATTTATATGCCGCCATATTCTCTTTTGTCCAGTCAATAATTTCTTGTTCAGTGATATTTCCTTTAAACTCTTTTTTAAGGATAATATGGGCCATGATATTTTCACCTCTTTCGGGGTCCTCAACTCCGATAACTGCGCACTCAAGAATAGCAGGATGTTCATACAACACTTCTTCAATTTCTCTTGGATATACGCTATGACCTTTGTATTTTATCATATCTTTTATTCTATCTAGTAGGAATATATAGCCTTCATTATCCATTTTAGCAAAATCTCCTGTTCGCAGCCATCTATAACCACCTTCTTCAAAAAATACTTTTGCATTTTCCTCAGGTCGGTTATGATATCCCACCATAACTTGTGGACCAGAAACAACTAATTCTCCAGTATCTCCAATAGGTAAGAAATTTAGATTGGCATCAACAATTCCACATAATGTATTTGCGACTGGTACTCCACAACTACCTTCCTTTTTAATGGCCCAAGGGGGAGAATTGGTCACAGTGGGACTTGTTTCGCTTAAACCATATCCCTCGCCTAATGGATATCCTGTCTTCTGTTCCCATTCTTTAGCAACTTCAATCGGCATTGCTGATGCTCCTACATTAACGTATTTTAAACAAGTAAAGTCGACATCCTCACTTAAAGGTGATCTTAGAAGATTGATAAACATCGTAGGCACACCAAGCATAAAATTTGGCTTTT
Source organism: Promethearchaeota archaeon (assembly GCA_019057775.1). Next base: position 4,071 of record JAHLWT010000113.1, on the reverse strand, counting down.
GATTTTTAAATGTCTCTAAAATTCTTGGAATATCAAAAGTTGGAAATATTATCCCTTTTCCGCCCGAAACTGGTCCTTGAACAAGTTCACAAGTTTGCCCATAGATATGATACCATGGCAAGCTAGATAGTCCTATTAAATCCCCCTTTATATATTCAGTCTTCAAATAATCAGTGATTTGATTTAGTTGCAAAATATTTGATAAAACGTTGTAATGAGATAAGCTTGCTCCTTTAGGAAGTCCCGTAGTCCCACCTGTATATTGAATGATAGCAATATCTTCTTTGGGATTGATTTTTACATTAAATTCGGTAAGAGGTTCAGGATTTTGATCCATTAATGAGTTAAAATGAATATACTTTCCTGTTTCTGGTATATCTGGTATCTTCCCTTCAACATTCACGAAAATTATATTTTTAAGTGACAAATGGTCTTCTACTTTCTTGAATTCCTTAATAAATCTATCAAGCAATATAAAATAGGTTGCCCCAGAATCTTGTATTTGATACTCAACCTCCCTTGCTACAAATAAAGGGCTAATGGCAGTTAATGTTGCCCCTAACCCCAGAGCAGCAAAATAACATATGCTGAATTGTGGACAATTTGGAAGCCATAAAGCGACTATGTCTCCCTTTTTAACGCCTAATTTTATCAAACCTGAAGCAAATCTTTTTGTTAGTTTATCCATCTCCTTATAGGTCTTTTCAACGCCAAAATAATCAAATGCGACTTTTTCACCATTTTCAGCCGCTCCTCTCTCAAATATATCAATTAATGATTTATCATCAGGTATATCAATTTCTAAGGTGATTCCAGCCGGAAGATGATCTCTCCATATTCTTTCTTTAATATAATTTGGAAGTTCCATAATCATTCTAACTTTTAAATTAAATTATATTAATTAGAAAATATAAAGTCAAAAATAAAATTTGCATATTTTTTTTATTACTACGTTTCTTTACATATCATTTTTTAATGATTTAGAATTATACATTCAAGAATCTTAAATAAAGTCAGAATTTTAATTATGAAATCTCAAAATGACTTAGGTGTTCCAATCCCGGCAAATAAACCATTAGTCGTGAGGACTATTAAAAGGGTAACTAAAGAACAACGAGAATTTGCCCTTGAAAAGACAGAATATAGCATGTTTTCATTCCCAGCAGATTTGATTTTTGTAGATTTTTTATCAGACTCTGGTTCTGGAACCATGACCGATCTACAATGGGCGGCTTTATTTCATGGAGATGAATCATATGCGCGAAATAAAGGGTATTATGTTCTATTAGATGCCATCAGAGATACATTTGAAAGGGGAGATGATCCCAAAAAGTCTATTAATTTAATTTTATCGGGAGAAACAAATGTTAAGAAGTTGATGGATGAACTCTATTTGACTTCTGAAAAAGGCGGCTTTGTTAATGGAGGTATAAATCAACTTGTACGTCCGAATGCTTTCATTGTTCCACAAGGACGTTGTGCGGAACACTTACTTTTCTCTACTATTGCTCCTATTTTAAAACAAAAACCCCCCGGAAAATCATATTATATCCCTAATAATGGTCACTTTGATACAACTGAAGCAAATATCGTGGCTAATGGTATACACCCCATTAATCTGTTTTCAGCAAACCTTATGGATGATTTTCCTTATGATGAGATGGACAAAAGAAACCCTTTCAAAGGAAATATGGATGTTAAGGAATTGGAGAAATTTATTCAAGAAAAGGGTTTAGAGCTAATTGCTTTAATTTATATGACAATTACAAACAATATAGCAGCAGGACAACCAGTTTCAATGAGTAATATTAAAGAGGTCCAATCTATAGCGAAAAAACATGAAATCCCCCTATTCTTTGACGCTTGTAGATTTTCTGAAAATGCCAATTTCATTAAAGAATTCGAACAGGGTTACCGCAATCGTTCAATACCTAGTATTGTTAAAGAAATGTTTTCATATGTTGATGGATTCACAATTAGCTTCAAAAAAGACGGTCTTGCGAATATTGGAGGTGGACTCTTCTTTAAGGATAAAGGTGTGTTTCACAGTAAATTTTCAACTGATGGAGATATTGGGATTAAATTAAAAGAAAGGCAGATCCTAACTTTTGGAAATGATTCTTATGGTGGAATGTCGGGGAGGGATATAATGGCCCTTGCAGCGGGCTTGTATGAAGTTGTACAAGAAACATATTTAAATGAGCGAAAAAATCAAGTTAGGGAATTCGCAAGAAATCTTGCCAAAAATGGAATTCCAGTTATACTTCCCGCGGGAGGGCATGCAATCTACATCAACATGAATAAATTTTTTAAGGGGACAAATATGAAGGTCGATGATTTCGGTGGTGTAGGGTTTACCATCGAATTATTAAGACATTATGGAATTCGAGCATGTGAATTAGGACCTTTTGCGTTTGAATGGGATAAGAAAACTCCAGAACAAAGGAAGGGTATTCTAAATTTGGTTCGTTTTGCCGTTCCCCGTAATGTATACTCTGCATCACATATTGATTATGCCGTGGCTGCCATTACAGAGCTTTACCATCACAAAGAAAAAATTCCTAAAGTTAGAATTTCTCGAGGAGCGGAATTACGTCTGAGACATTTTCAAACAGGACTCGAGCCCATCTATAAATAAATGTTAATATATGCTTCACCTTTAAATTTGTAATTGTAATTGAGATAAATTATTTTTCTTTAACCCAATTTACTAAGAAGTGTATATTTCTAATTAAAAACTTCTAATTTTAATAAAATTAGAAATTTCTACATTTTTGGAAAAGGAAATAGTATTACATTTTTGTACAATCATATTCCCTTAAACCTATAATAAAACTTTATTAATCAAAAGAGCATACTACTGTATAAGTAATTTATTTTACTAAAAATTTAAAGAGTGAAATTCATGAAGAAAAACATTTCAAACAATTTTTTTTTAACCAGTATCTTGATATTTCTTATAGGATTTACGTGTTTCAATCCATTACGGTTAGACATTTCAAAGTCTAAAAGCCATGATGATGAGTCTTCTACACCCTCAGTAAGTGATATGGCACGTGTATTTTGGGAAAATAATGGCACATTAATTCATAACGGTTCTGATTTAAAGTCCATCAAACCCAAAATTTGTAGTGATGGATGGGGGGGTTTTATTGTAACATGGACGGAAGATCGAGTTGATTCTAATGGCTACGACATTTATGCACAGAGTATAAATAACGATGGAGATCCAAGTTGGGGTGTTAACGGTACAGTCATATGCAATGCAACTAATGAACAATCATCTCCACAAATTGTAAGTGATGGTCAACATGGCGCAATAATTGCCTGGAGTGACTATAGAAGTAATACTGATAATGATATTTACGCACAAAGAGTTAATTCTAATGGTGAACTTTTATGGGGTGTTAATGGCAAAGTAATATGTAATGCAACTTATGAACAAAAGCAATTTAATATGATACAAGCCTCATCGAATGGAGGTGCAATCATAGCGTGGAGAGACTATAGAAGTAATACTAATTATGATATTTACGCACAACGTATTCTACAGAATGGAAAAACCTGGTGGAATGATAATGGAACGGCAATTTGCACCCAGGGAGATTCACAAGAAATTCCTAAATTAGTCTCTGATGGAGGGCTAGGTGCAATCATAACATGGAAGGATGAGAGAAGCGTGGGTACTGAAGATATCTACGCTCAAAATATCAACTCGACAGGTCAAGTGGAATGGACTGGTGATGGTATGGTTATCTGTAATGCTAGCGAACAACAATTATCGCCTGAGATAGCGACTGATGGAAATGGTGGGGCAATTATTACTTGGAAGGATAGAAGGCATTCAACAGACGATGATCTCTATGCACAACGAGTAAACTCAACCGGAAATATAGAATGGAAAACTAACGGTATTGTCGTTAGTAATGAAACAGGAGCTCAGAAATACCAAAAAATTTGTCCTGATGAGTCGGGAGGAGCAATCATCACCTGGTTGGATGAAAGAGGATCGAGTGATGATATTTATGCTCAGAAAATTAATTCCAATGGGATTGGGCAATGGGAAGATAA
>JAHLWT010000112.1 GCA_019057775.1 Promethearchaeota archaeon | reverse complement strand
CTGCTAAATCTTCTAGAAGTTTTGACCACTTCTCAAATTGCTTTTTACCGGCACCAAAAGGTCCAGGAGTATTCATTCCAGCCATGTTCGCATCGTCAATTATCTTGAATCCTGTAACAACTTTCTCTTCTAATAGTCGACAACCTTCGTTTAACATAATTGCCATGATTTGTTCGACATTAAACAATCCCGATTTTGTAGACTTATCTATTTTAGGTCTACCTGCTGACCAATCGTAAAATCCTTGAGGTGATTTGCGCCCAAGTTTGTTTTCTTCGAACATCTTTGTAATTACTTTTCCCGGTTTAAAATCAGGAGATAAAGTTGTTTCGTAATATTTAGCTCCATGATACAATGTATCAATTCCTACATAATCCGCGAGTTCACAAGGCCCCATTGGCATTAATCCTGCAGCATCAGCATCAATTTGTTCCCAAGGAATTCCCTTCTCAGCTGCTGAATCAAATACCCAATTAAGATAAATTTGACCAGGCGCATTTAAACGATTTACTATAAATCCAGGACGATCTTTCAATACTTTTGGAACAAATCTTTTTCCTTTTAGACAAGGTAACGATTTACTTACTTGAACACCAATATCCATCGCCTCATCAGAGCTTTTTTCACCCGCAATTACTTCTATTAATCGCATAAGGATTGGGGGGTTAAAAAAGTGGACTCCAATTACTTTGTCGGGTCTATTTGTTGCGGTAGCGATTTCTGTAATACTCATCGTTGATGTATTCGATGCTAATATGCAATGCGAAGGTGCATTTTCGTCGCAAGTTTTAAAAACTTGTTTTTTAACATCCATTCTTTCGACAACAGCTTCAATAATGAAATCAGCGTCTTTTACTGCACTTGCCAGTTCTATTGATTTTTTTAAATTTCCCATTAGACTTGCAGCAGTAACACCTTCACCTAATTTTCCTTTTGCTCCAAGTTTATTTAAACCTTCTTCAATTTTAGAAACGCCAGCATCAACAAATTCGTCGTTAATGTCAACCAATGTAACATTATAGCCAGCCATTAGACATATTTGAGCGGCGTTATGACCCATCAAACCAGCACCGATCATAACAATGTTTTTAATTTCAGCCATTTTTATATTTCCTCTTTAAATTTTTATTTTATTGTTTATTAAAATCAGATTGCATTATGTAAACTAATTAAAAATTTTTTTTAATCTTTGACATTTCGTATCCCAAAAAGTACAATTGTGTGATCCATTTGAATATAATGAAAAAATGGATATCCACTTTTGAATATAATGTGGAGATTGAGTTTAGTTTACTTCCATAATGAGAAGAATTTTATACCTCGTTTATTATTATCCTCTTGAAGAAATCGGTGTTAGAATATCCTTTTAGGGTATTAAAATCAGTCAAACTTTTAATTTAAATTTAGTTAACTCAAATAAGAGGTATAATATATGAAAATTAGCAGGATAAAAGGAATAGAAATTAAAATTCACCTAAGCACTTTGTTTATTATTGGATTAGTTGGCTTTTATGCCGCAGTATTTTATATAAGCATAGTAGCATCACCTTCTTTTATTGAATTATTTCTTGTAGGTATTACAAGCGGCATGATAATCATTGTATCTATTTTATTACACGAACTAGCTCATTCATTAGTCGCCCAAAAGTATGGATTAATTGTGACTGAGATTGAATTGTATATCTTTGGAGGAGTATCAAAAATTGAAAAGGAACCAGAAACACCTAAAAGTGAGATAATTATAGCAGCCGTAGGACCCTTGTCCAGTTTAGTTATAGGATTTGTTTTTCTTTTAATTATTTTCTTGTCTCCGTCAACTCTACCAGCTATCATTTTTGTCTCTTTGTTCTATACCGGGATATCAAATATTAGTTTAGGATTGTTTAACTTAATTCCAGCTTTTCCTATTGATGGTGGTAGGATATTGAGAGCATTTTTATGGCATCGAAAGAGGGATATACTTTCAGCAACGAAAACTGCTTCGAGAATAGGGAGTTATTTTGCTTATGGCCTGATGGCTTATGGATTCATACAAATTATCTTATTCGGATTCATTACCGGGTTTTGGTTAGTCATAATCGGTTCTTATCTAAATAGGCAAACTAAACAATCTTATATCCAAGTCAAAAATGAGGCTATATTATCAACCATCTATGCAAAAGAAATGATTAGTGTGCCCAAAATTGAAATCCCTTTTGAGATGTTGATTAACGAAGCGGTTAGAAAATATTTCATGGTTTATAAAAAATCCTACTTCTCAGTAATTCAAGGAAATAAAATCGTGGGGGTAATCCATATGAACGATATTAAAAAAATCCCAAATGAGCAGAGAGAAGAATATATCGTAGGTTACGCTATGAAAAAAGCTTCTGGATTTCCCTCTATTGATGAAAGAGAATCTGGAAACGAAGTTATGAAAAAATTAGCACGTGTGAAGGAAAAACCTCAACTCGTCGTTGTAAGAGGCAATAATAACGACTACGTACTTGGCTTTATTGGCGAGGACGATTTGGTTTCCACAATTAAATTTTGCCAATTTAATCCAGAAAAGTGTTAAAGTCATATTAATCCCTTTTTTTTCCTAAAACAAATTGGAAAGACTTTTTTAATCGAATTTGTATGTGAGATATAACTTATTAAAAAAAATTTGTTTGAGTAGTGTCATACATAACATGAAGGATAGGAAAGACGAAATTACAGAAGACCACATGGTGCAGCGGGTGATTGATCCTGATACAGGTAAAGATATTACGGGAGAATATATTAATCAAAGGTTAAAAGAACTTGATAAAATCGCAGATATTATAATTGACAAGGCATTCCATGATTTTCGAAAGAATCATAATAAAAAAGCGGAAATATATGAAGAATCATATTGGCAAATCCATGAAGAATTGGGAATGGGTTCAATAGGTCCCGCTACAGCAGCAGCTGGCCCGTTAATGGATAGTA
>JAHLWT010000111.1 GCA_019057775.1 Promethearchaeota archaeon | reverse complement strand
TAAGAAAATGGGATGTGTTCCTATTATTCCCCTATTCCCCAGTCCTATTCCTCCAACGGATTATATGTTTTTTAGTTCTTTATCTTTAAGTGTTATCTTCTTATGATAAAATTCCTCTCCTTTTGGCTTATTAATTACCCACTCGATTTCGATATTATTGTTTTCGGGAGGCCATTTTTTCATTCTTAGGAATGGAACTGAAGGAAGAAGCATGATGGGAAAAATATATTGCGGATCAGGATGTAAAATTCCAACAATTAGTGACTTATCATCAAAAATACTAATTAGAAGGATTACTGAAATGCTCCTTCTACATGATTCCAAAGAGCCATCCTTAAATCTAAAAAAAACAGAATCTTTTAAATCAGTTGCTAAACCGACCCTTCTAATTGGTTTTCCAATTGGAACTTTAATTTTAGTATCACTTGTCAGTAAAATTTCGGCAGCGCGAGGACCAAATAGGAAATCAGCACCTACGTGTTCACTCGTAATTATTAAAATTCTAGGAATGCTATGGCCAGATAGTTGAGGGACTTTGGCGGATGCTTTTCTCCGCAGCATATGGGTTATCATTCCAAAATTAAAAGCATTCCCATTTGGGGGTACTTTGTTTTTCCATCCAGACTGAGTAGCTACTGATTCAGCCTCAAGACACGTTACTTCAATTATAAATTTAACATCATTTGAGCTACAGAAGAAGTCGGCACCCCCTGTGCTTATGTCTTCAGCTAACTTCACATCATCAAAAATGGATCTCAATATTGAAAAGGTAACAGCTTCAGCCTTTGCGCTTTCAGGATTATTCTTTAAACGAGTACAATAGCTTTGAGAATGTTTTGGATACTTTACCTCCAAAAAAATCTTGTAACTTTCGATAACTTCATGGATTGAGACCATTAAATAGTTATCCTCTCTCGCATATAATACTATAAATTAACTTGTTACAGTACTTTATTAAAAAATAATCTTTCTAATTATACTTCAATTATGAATAGTCTAAAAATTACTTACATTTTCTGCAAAAATATTGATATTGAATATTTTATCAAAATAATTAAGCAAATTTAAAAATCGTACTTTACCTTGAGTTGTAAGCCAATAATTTCCATCTGTAATCCAATAAAATTTAAAATTGCTAAAATTCTTCTTAATATAATTATTCAAATCTATATATTCATTTTGGTTTATTCCAATCTTTGTGCCTTCAGTAGAATAGAAATTTATTTCGAATAAATATTTGGGTTTACTATCATCAAAAATAATTAAATCAAACTTTTTAAGCTTATTATCTTTAATTTTAATGATTTTATCAATATAACGTTCTGTACAAAATATTTTACTATTTTTTAACACAGGGTCATTAATTTGTTCTTGTAAGTCATGTTTCAATATTTTTATGCCAGCGTTATCTAACAAATAGTCAATATTTTTATACCCATTATTTTCTAATATCTTTTCAATCTTAATCTTTGGATAATTTCCATGAAGGCTTTTTACATCAAGTGGTATTCTTTTATTTCTTAGATATTTTTCAATACTTATTGTATTAAGTATCTCATTTAACTTTAAATTATTCAATAAATAATTGGAAAATCTTATAGAAAAATCTTCGAATTCACTTTTTGTAATACGTGCCTCTAATACGTCAAAATCTTTAAGAATCTTATTTATATATTTTGAAATTGTCAGTTTAAAGGTCGCAATCAAATATTTTTTATCATATTGATCTATGCAAGTAATAAAATTATTGTATTTTAATTTTTGATTTATCGTTTTTAAATATATTTTCCTAAATTCGAGGTCACGTTTGAGGTTTAAAATCATATATTCATATATGGCATCAATGTTTAAAGAATTAAGTTTAACTACATCAAATACAAAATGAATAAGTTGAGCATTTGTAAATCTTAATAATTGAAATATATTCTGAAAGATAATAAAACTGCGGGGATATTTTTTAATATACTCGGATAAATCATTTATATTCCATGAACTTCTTGACTCTAATAAAGATATTTCTTGCCTTAATTCTTCTACTGGAACATCCGCATATTTAAATTCTTCCTGAATAAATTCCAAGAAGGAAACTTTAGATGCAAAATCAATATAAACTTCCTCTGGATTTGGCATTTACTTCTCCCTTTTTATAACTTTGTAAATAAGTATATATTGATGGGCTATTTTTAAATGATCTTTTGAATTCTGATTATTTAAGTTTAATCCATTTTCTCCTTCTTTGGTAACCATTACAATTTCTTTAAGCCATAAATCATCTTGCGTAAACATATCAATTATTTTTTTCGCCAATGGTTCTACATATCCATCCACTCTGATATCTTGCATCTGGAGTGCAATAAATCCATCGTTAGTTATTGTTTTTAATTCTTGATTTACAATTTCATTTATTTTTTGTAAATAGAGTTTAATATTTGGCTTCGAATTATCATTCAAAAATGGTGATTTGATAAAAAGCAACTTCTTATTTTTCTGTTCTTTTTTTGAAACTTCTTTAGTCTCAAACTTAGACTGCGAATTTAAAAATATTGTTGAATATCCATTTCCATCTGAATATCTATCTATTACATTTTTATTTAAATGCTTTTCAAAATCTTTCTCCGATAAAACCCACACCGTTGTTGTTTCAAGCCCATCTAATTTTCGTTTTTGTGGTGGCTTACCTAGGGTAGGGAAAATCAATCCGTAGTCTAGCCCTTTTTCTTCCACACTCAAAGCAGAAGATTTAGGTTTTTCAAAAATTGGAAGATATTCATGAGCTAAAAGAAGAAAATTATATTTAATACTATTGGTATACCAAAATCCTGTCGTTTTGCAATTATGTTGTCTTTTTATAACAAGTTCTCTTAATTTAAAACCTGCATCTAGATAAATATTTATAAGTTTAAAGCCTAATGGTATTATATGTTTTTTTCTTCGGGTATCTCCTATTAAGATAGCACATT
>JAHLWT010000110.1 GCA_019057775.1 Promethearchaeota archaeon | reverse complement strand
ATGCAGATTTGGAAAAAATCAGAAAAAAAATAGGAGAGAATATGAATTCGGCTTGTACCGGTTGCGGCTACTGTGACAACTGTGTCCCCAAAATATTCCAGTACCTTCTCCTGACTTTGATACTTAATTCTCTGTAATCCCTTATTTATCAACAAATAAAAAAATGAAAATGCGCATTTTTGCACTACATTTTTTTTATTTTACAAAGATAACTCTCCGGCGGGTGTAAGATTTTTTGGTTTTAATAAAAAACTTCTTTTGTTTTATCTTAGCTTTCGTAAAATTCATAGAATTTAGGGCTTCTCGAATTTGTTGTGGTGAAGCTGGTAGATAAGCCCTTTTAAGCTTAGACTCTAAGGTCCTCTCCAGGAGAAAGGCTAAAAAACAGATTACAAAATAACTTTTTATCCTCAGTTCGGTCCAGTGAAAGACCGCTCTTGCCTCAAGGGTAATCTTCATGAGGCGATATGTTATTTAACAAGGCACTAGAAACAATCCAAGTGAAATTTAAAGAAAAGCAAGTATGAATACATTAGAAAAAACAAAAAAATAAAGCTTTGGAATGATTTACGCTTAACCTACAGGCTATCTTGCTTTACAGTAATAGGACACTGCCTAATGGTTTTACAACATATCATCCAAATTCAATATATCTTATACTTCAACATATATCCACTATGAAATGCTTCAAACATACGCCTTGGGGTAACACAGTCCCCAATCTGATAGACCGGAATATCTAAATTCTTGAATATATCTCTTTGATGAAAGAGTGAACCTAAGGCAAAAACGACTGAATCAATAGGTCCGACAACTTCCTCCAATTCACCCCGCTGAAAATGTAATTGATTACCCTTCATGCCTACCACCTTAGCCTGAGTAAATATTTCTATATTGCTGTTTTCCAGCCGTTGCAGGAGAAACCTTTTTTCATGTCTATTCATATCTTTGCCACATTCGGCAAGTATTTCAAAAACATACACTTTCTTATTGAGCTCATTGGTCAAAAATTCTGCAGTTTCCAGCCCGACTTCTCCTCCGCCGATAACCGCTATGTTTTCTCCGGGGCAATCTTTTTTTCTTAATACATCCCAAGCGGATAAAACATTTATTTTTTCTATCCCCGGTATTTTGATCATTCTTGGTTCTGCGCCCGTAGCCTGCACAATAACATCCGGTTTATATTGCTGAATGCTTTCAATGGTTACTTCTTCATTTAGATGCACATCCACTTGATTCATTTTAAGCTGGGATTTCAGATAATCCAATAACGGTTTTAAATCCCTGGCCTTATGGCAAGAAACAATAGCCAGGTTGATCTGTCCACCTAAATAACTTTTCTTTTCTACTAGCACCACCTGATGCCCCTGTTTGGCAAGCTCACTCGCAGCATACATACCGGAAACCCCTGCACCTGCAACCAATACTTTTTTAGGATGATATAATCGATTATTGTCAAACATCCCTTCCCTGCCGACTCCCGGATTTATCGTACAGGAAATATCCAGATCTTTTCCCAATCTTCCGGTGCAACCTTGAACACAGCTAATGCAGGGAACAATTTCTTTTACCCGGTTTTTTAAAGCTTTTTCAGGCCAAAAAGGATCGGCAATTAAAGATCTTCCAAGCACAATAAAATCCGCAATCTCTTTTTGTAATATCTCTTCAGCAAACTCCGGTTTTTTTATTTTACCCACAATGGTAACTGGTATATGAACTACTTTTTTAATCGCCTTTGCCAAATACACTAAAAATCCGGGTTCACTACTGTAAGTTCCTTCTGTAAGATAAGGTTTATAAGAAGATCCTCCGCTGATATCAATCACATCTGCCCCAGCACCTTCCAATATGGGCGCAATCTTCATACTTTCATTTACATCAATGCCGATATCGCCCATTCCTTCTTCAGCAGTTAACCTGCAAAATACAGGAAAATCATTACCTACTTGTTTTCTTACTTCTTTGATGACTTCTACCGAAAATCTGGTTCTTCTCTCTGTACTGCCACCATAGGCATCCGTTCTTCTATTGGTTAAGGGTGATAAGAACTGATTGATTAAATATCCGTGTGCCATATGAATATTCACGATATCAAATCCCGCAGCTTTTGTTCTTTTTGCGGCAGCACCAAATTTCTTTACCAATTCTTTAATTTCCTGAACCTCCAGTTCCCTCGGAGCAATTCCGCCGTTTTGATAAACCGCAGAAGGCGAAACCGGTTGTTGTCCGGTAATAGCAGCAGGAGCCTTACTTCCGGTATGAAATATTTCCAAAGCTACCTTTGCTCCATGCTCATGCAGAGCTTCTGTAAGCTTTTTCAGCCCCGGAATATAACGATCATCATATACAGACAAGTTGTTTTTCCAACCTATGCCTTCGCGGCTCACAGCAGTTGCCTCTATAGTAATCAATCCAACGCCGCCTTTCGATCTTTCTTTATAATATCTGATTAATCGTTCAGTTACTTCACCATTAAAAGAGGCAAACCGGGTTGCCATTGGCGCCATAATCAAACGATTTTTTATTTCCGTATTTTTTATTTTTATTTTTCTAAATAATTTTTCATATTTTCCCATATTCATATTTCTCCTCTAAACAAGTCTTCCTATTCTGTTCCCTTCTGCAATAGCATGTATTATTTTTCTTACCTTGCATGCATCTCCGAGCATGTACAATTCAATATCAGGCATTTGCTCTCTGATGTCATCATATATTTTGTTATTTGATTTTGAACCTATTGCCATTACAATTTGATCCATCCCTACAAGTTCTTTTTCTCCATCTCGGTCTTCTAAAATCAATTTATCTCCACTTATTTCTTTGACTACCGTATTGGTCATCAAATTGGCCTTTTCAGATAATTCTTTCATCAGTACTACTCTTACCCCAAAGGGAACATCAGCAGCAATGGAATCCAACATTTCAATGACAGTCACTTTTTTACCCAGATCAACTAGGTAATCAGCGGTCTCAGCACCTACGCTGCCACCGCCTACGACAGCAATATTTTCTCCCAGTACCACCCTGTCCTGAAGCACATCATCAAAATTCACTACTTTAGCACTCTTAAGACCTTTGATCGGAGGTATTATCGGTTTTGCACCGGTTGCCAGGATAATCACATCCACATCCATTTTCTTTAAATCATCCACATTAATTTCTTTATTGATGATTAAGTTTACACCCAATCCCATTGCCTGACGCTTACGGTATTCGATAACATTGTTAAAGTCCTCCTTATGCGGCGGCTTTGAGGCACTTTTAATCTGACCTCCCAAACAAATATCCTTATCAAACAGTGCCACTTTATGGCCTCTTTTTGCTGCAGTAACGGCAGCTTCCAGTCCACCGGGACCTCCTCCGATAACCACTACATTCTTTTCCAATCCTGTCGGGGTATATTTATATTCCCACTCATGCCCAAGATCAGGATTCTGGGTACAATTAACCGGTTCGCTGTAACATCCGTTTAAACAATGTATGCAGCGTCTGATATCCTGCCAATTTCCATCTGCAACTTTGTTGACAAATTCCGGATCTACAATTAATGCCCTTCCCAATGCAACCATATCTGCCTTACCTTCGGCAATGATCTTTTCAGCGATTTCCGGACTATGTATCTTACCGACCGCAATCACCGGTACATCAACTACCTTTTTAACTTCTTCGGTATTGTCTGCATTAAATCCGAACTCGGGTGCACCCGGCGTAATAATCCAATTTGCACTTTCCAGCATGCCAATGGACACATCCAACACGTCAACACCTGCAGCTACTAAGATTGGAGCTTCTTTCACCGTATCTTTGATTGTTCTTCCACCTTTTACCATATCTTCTGCGCTAATCCTGAAAAATACCGGATAATCTTCACCCACTGCCCTTCTTACGGATTTGATAACTTCTACTGGGAATTTTAATCTGCCTTCAAAACTTCCCCCGTATTCATCAACCCGAAGATTTGAAACCGGCGACATAAATTGGGATATTAAATAACCATGGGCACCATGAATTTCAACACAGTCAAATCCTGCTTTCTTGGTTCTTACAGCTGCCCTAGCAAAATCATCAATCAGATCTTTTATCTCCCCAACGTTTAACTCCCGTGGTATTTCCCCTGCAGCACGAACCACTGCAGATGGAGCTACCGGTTGTCGGCCACATTTGGCTGTGGTTGTACCTCTCCCAGCATGATGCAATTGAATCCCTATTTTTGCCCCATAAGTGTGAGGAATATCTGTCAACTCTTTCAGACCTTTGATAAAGCGGTCATCCCATATACCCAATTGCATAACAGCTGCTCTTCCACCCGGATTGACAGCAGTATATTCCACTATTATCAAACCGGTTCCGCCTTTTGCCCGTGCCTTGATGTATCCTTTCATTCTGTCTGAGACCGTGTTGTCGAAATTCCCAAACAGTGTTCCCATTCCGGGCATTACTGTCCTGTTCTTTACCAACATATTTTTAACTTTTATGGGTTGTAATAGCTTCATTGCTTTTAAATTTGTATTATTCATCAATTCACCTCATCTTCTAAATTCCATTTATTAAATACTCATATAGTGATTTATTATCATTCGATAATCCCTCTTACCTTGTATGAATAACTTTAAAGCAGGGCATTCAATTGTATTCGATGGCATCGTCAAACGTCTGATTGTACCTCTATAAGAGATTTTAAATATTTCATCTCTCCGTTTTTCACCTGCCATATGGATACTTCCTGATTTTTCCGGTTGCCTGACTCATGAAAATCTATTATCCCGCCAGCACCTTCCCAGGGTATCGTCTGCCTTATACGTATAGATATTTGTTCCCTTTGAACACTATCATCATCTCTTAATACTTTCATGATCAATCCGACTGCATCAAAGGTTTCCAATGTATAAACCGGACAGGTCCCATACCTGGCTTCATATTGACATAGTAATTCCCTGCCTTTTCGTGTTTTTCCGGGAAATCCCGCTGCATAAGTCATATATGCACCTTCTGCTGCATTTCCTGCTAGTTCGGGAAATTTTGAACCAGGACTGCCATCTGTTCCCAATATGATCTGAGGAGCATTTTGTGCTGCCATTTCCCTAGCCATAACACTGCTTTCTATTTCTGTCAAAGCAAAATATACGGCTTCCACACCGCTTTTTTTTATATCATTCACTATTTTCTTCACGTCTTTTGTGCCACAAAGTATCAGCTTCCCCATATCCACTTTGGCACCAAGTCTCGCTGCAAAACGTTTAAATTCATGACCCAGCGGCAAACCATAACTGGTTTCATCATGGACCATGCATAGATTTCGCAATTTCAACTCATCGTAGGCAAATTTTGCTGCAACTTGTGCCTGCACCTTATCATTTGCGCATAATCTAAAAAAACCTTTCCAACCTTTTTGAGAAAGGCTATAATTTGTTGCAGAAGTAGTAATAAATGAAAGACTGTTCTTTTCGTAAACCGATCCGGCAGCTTCGAGTGTGGCACTGTTTTTATTTCCAACTACGGCAATGATATCCTGGTCATTTGCTATTTCCCTGGCTACTTTTACCGCCTCTTCCGGTTCTGCTAAATCATCAAATCCGATTACATTTACATGAATGTTTGACAATCTTAGATTTTCGACTGCCATCTCTACTACCTTTAACATCGGAATCGCAACAACAGATTGATCCCCGGTCATTGGTGCGGCAAAAGCAATTTTAACTGTTCGCATTTTGGTAACTCCTTGTGTATTTTTGCCAAATTCAGCTTGTACCTAACACATTACTTGATTAAATGTAACTTAGCCCCCCAGGAAGTAAACCCGGTTGTCAGTAAAAACGATATCAGTTTCCAAACCCAACATGATTTCCCGATTACTCCATTCGGGAATCTTTATGGTAATGTTTAATTCCATGGAATAACAGGTGTCATTATGCAATTCATAATCACCCCGGATATCCGGAATACTGCCCTGTACACCATACATACCGACGGCTGGTCCTGCGCCATGGCCGTGGTATCCTATTGGATGGGTGTAGATACATGGATTAATCCCTTCACTTTTGGCTTTAGCCAAAGCTTTGGCCAAAATCTCGTTACCGGATCTGCCCTCAACATATTCTGCAGCTAAAATATTTTGAAACTTGTTTCCCAGTGTATGAGCTGCCTGTATTCCTGCCGGTGCTTCTACTTCATCAATTTTTAATACATAGGCATTTTCCTGCGTATCAGTTGCAAGGCCAAGGTACATCAATCCAAAATCACAATGCAAAATATCCCCGGGTAAAATTACTTCATTATCTCCGACCTTTTCACAACCTTCCCTAAATATAGAAACTTCATAGGGGAACCAAGCTTGAAGCCCCAGATCATTAACCCTTTGTCTCATCCACCAAACTACATCCGTATTGGTTGTAACGCCGGGATGTATGACTCTACTTGAAAAAGCTTCTGCAATGATTCCATGGGCAATTTGCATGATTCCCGTATAGGCAGCCATTTCATCTTTGGTTCTTTTTTCAAGCCAGCCCATGACCAACCTTTCTGCACTTTTAATCCTATCCTTATAAACAGGATCTATGTTTTTTTTAAAATTTTCATATTCAGTATGTGTTAAACCGTCCGCAAATGCAATCCCCTCTGAATAGTTAATACCGATGGTTTTTGGATCTCTTTCCCGAATTACTCTTCCCAGACATTCCCACTGGGTTTCCGGAGGATCTGTTTCTTTTTTTTCCGGACTGATATCCCCAGGCATGATTTTTTTAAATTGATTCCAATTACTTCCCTTGGGATTAGTCCAAACCCCTTTGTATATATTATCAAGACCTGTTCCTGGACGAGACAGACATAAGCGTTCGATTGTACCGTCTTCTTTCTTAAAAAATACCAGAATGGTTCGACGTCTCGCGGTAATCATGGGTGATGGTAAAAAAGACATAATGACCGGATCTTCATTGTATTCTCTGGCGGAAATAATCCACATATCAAGTTTTTCACGATTCATAATTTCCGGAAGCACATGATTGATTCTGTAATCGAGCCATCTATTTTTAAGCTCCCCCCTGCTTTCTTAAAGAGATAATCTTTCTTTCCCAATTTGATATTCCTATTCTTTCGATAATTTCTCTTGATTCTTCTTGTTTTTTCATACGATTTGGCTCCTTTAAAAATATATCCTTTTATAACTGCTTTTAGGTCTACTTTTCCATAAAATTTTCCAATTATTTACATCTTCTTTTTGTAATCGATCATCTTAAAACTTACAAAATTATTTCCGTATTTTTTATTCTACAAGTACTTTAATGGCATTAGTATATATTTTTGTCATTTTAATTAAGTCTTCAATATATAAAAATTCATCCTTTTGATGAGCAAGTATCTGACGTCCGGGAAAAAGCCCTCCGAAAGCAACTACATTATCCATAGCTCTCGCATAAGTACCGCCACCTATTGATAGTAATTCTGCTTCCGTTCCTGTAACTTCTTCATACGCTTTACTTAATATCTTAATCATAAAATTATCTTCGGGAACATAAAGGGGAGCTTTTCCATCAAGTCTTTTTAGGACTATTCCTGTCATTTCTACCTTTTTCTTCAGCTGATTAATAATCTCTTTTTCTCTCCTTTTTACAGGATAACGAATATCCAAGGTGATACATCCTCTTTTTTTATCAATATCTGCCATCCCTAAATTCAATGTCAAAGTTCCGGATATATCATCTTCCATTTGTATTCCCAGTGTTTTCCCATTTAACTGTTCCCCAATATTATTTTTAATAAATCTGATGAATTCTCTTATAGAAAATTGAGCAAAAGGTATTTCTCCAATCATTCCTAATAATCGAGTGATTGCATTTTTACCATTTTCCGGTATACTGGAGGCAACAGAAATTCCCCTTGATTTTATTATACATATATCATTATCAAACTCTACATCCATATCATCTTTATATCGATATTTATCAATAATATTCTTTACGCGTTCATGTGTTTGGTCACTTATACGAATTTTACATTCACAATAATCCGGGACCATATTAGGTCTTAATCCGCCCTTTAAACTTATAAATTTTATAGGATTCCCATTACCATCATCCTTAAAATCCTTAATTAATTGCACCTGTAAAATACCTTTTTCTCTGTTAACGATAGGAAAAAGTCCGTCAGGTGTAAAACCGCAGCACGGTTTTTCTTCTTTTTGTAAATAATATTTTATCCCTTTCCATCCACTCTCCTCATTACATCCAAATATAATACGTACTCTTTTTTTAAAATCAACATTTAAATCCTTCAATAAGCGTAAAGCATATATAACAGATACAGCTGGACCTTTATTATCACTGGTTCCCCTTCCATATATCTTTCCTTCGATAATTTCTCCACTATAAGGATTATAGGTCCAACCGGCACCTTCCGGCACAACATCAAGATGCACCAGAATACCAATCAGATCCTCACCGCTTCCCATTTCTGCATACCCGGCATAGCCATCAATATTTTTGGTTTTAAATCCCATTGATTCACAGATTTCCAGAGTTCTCTTCAAACAATCCTTTACCCCCTTCCCAAAAGGTCCGCCTTTCACAGGGTCACTCTCTACACTTTTAATCTTTACGAGTTCTTGAGTTGTTTTTATAATTTCATCACTCATCTTTTCTATATAAGTATCAAATTCCATTTAATTTATCCTCACTCTAATATTTTGTTGAACTTCAAAATTTCTTACAATTTATTAGCTAATCGATTTTAAATATTTCATTTTACCATTTTTAACTTGCCAAACCGATATCTCTTGGTTTTTTTTATTCCCTGACTCATCAAAATCTATGAATCTACTAGTACCTTTCCATGGGGTTATATGCCTGATATAAGCAGATATCTATCCCTTTAAAACACTATTATAATTTTTTAACCACCTTATCTCTTGGAAATAATTTTCATACACGGTTAGCGCTATCACCCCCATATTAGACTTTCGTTGGTTAGTAATCATCCATACTCTAGGTACACTAATAAAAGAAGGAAGATTTTATAAATCTTCCTTCTTTTATTAGATTTTAAGTGAATTTGTAGTTATTTCTTATTAAGAAGTTCTAATCGTTTTTCTGGATATATTCTAATAAAGCGCCCACATTCGCTATATCCTGAAATCGGGAAACCTCTTTTTCCATCGGATAATGGGTAATCCATATAATATTCTTGAAATGGATGGTGAAGAATTCTGTTAAATATAAAGATACTTGGGCACAAATCGACCAGATAATGTTGCAATTCACTATATGCCTTAAATCTTTCGTCCCGATCTCCTATTTTAATAGCTTCAGCTATTCTTTTATCCAGTTCTGGATCTAACAACCATTCATTCTGTTCCCATGAACGAACTGTTTCAGAAGTATATCGAGATTCAAGCACTGAACCAGCCTCTGGATAACCAGGAACCGAACTAACCAAAGTCATACTCGGGCTTGTTTCCAATGAACCACACTGTTCCACAAGTGCTACCCAAGGAGTCCTCACTATTTTAATAGTTATTCCTATTTTTTCCATATCTGACTGCAACAAAAGACATATTTTTTCATAATCTGCACACTCAGCGGTCCAGTGAATGCTAATTGGATATTTATCCAGTTCACCATAATATTTAGATTTTTTTACCTCTTCTCTGGCTTTATCAAGATCAAAGTAATATTGAAATACCGTAGGATCACCACCTGGAACTCCATTAGCTATAGGTCCTCTTGCCTGGACAAATCCAGGAAATATTACTTTAGTAACAGCGTCATAATTAAATCCCCAAGCTAATGCTTTTCGTATATGAATATCATCTGTTGGAGCTTTTTTAGTATTTAACATGCCATAAAGAAGTTCTCCCCAGTTGTCTACAACTCCTATACTTACCCCTTCAATTTGATCACAAACGTTTAGAGTTTCTAAAGGCAGTTCTTCACCAACTGCTTCAACTTCTCTTTTTTCTAATAAAACTTTTGCAGTAAACGATTCTAAACCTCCAGTATATGTCCATTCATCGGGACAATTTGGATCTAAAGGTAACCAGTAATCTGTATTTTGTATTAAAGTAATATGGGTTGCGTAGTCAAATTCTTTCAGTTTATAAGGGCCAGATCCTGCCTCGTTAAGATTTAGAAACTTCTCCCCATAGTCACCAAATTCTCCATATTTCCCTGGTTCAATGTTTTCTAAAACTAAATCTTTATTTAAAACAAAAAATTGAAAAAGAGCCCCTATAAGAGGTCCAAAAGAATCTTTTAAATGGAAAGCCACTGTATATTTATCAATAACTTCTGTTTTAACTATTCTATCAGCGAATAAATATCCAAAACCTTCCCCTCTGGTAACTAGTCTATCCATACTAAATTTTACATCTTCAGCAGTAAGTTCCCTACCATCGTGAAATTTTATTCCTTCTCGCAAATAAAATGTCCAGGTTAACCCATCCCCTGATACTTCCCAGCTTTTTGCAACATGAGGTTGTGGATTCCCATCAAGGTCAGGAAAAACAAGTCCATCATAAAGATTTACATGGGTCATCATACTATTTATATCAACACCAACCCCTGGATCAATATGTACTGGCCACCCCCGAAGAACACGAAAAGGTCTTTTTGCCTCTTGACCTTCAACAAAAGCTAATCCACTAAAAACAAAAATTAAAATTAATATTGTTAGCATTATTTTACTTATCTTGTTTAACATTTATATACCTCCATCTTTTTTTTATATTTACTCTTTACATACATATAAATTTTTAATATCACACCACAAGGTTTTTTATTTAATCATTAATTTATTTTCCCCTCCTTCCTTATAATTTATTTTCCCCTCCTTCCTTATGTCTTTATAGTTATAAATTTTTGATTAAAAAGATGACAACAAACAAAATGACCTTTGCCAACCTCAATCATTTCAGGAACTTCTTGTTCACAGATATCCATTTTTTTTGAACATCGTGTGTGGAAACCGCAACCTGTTGGTATATTGACAGGACTGGGAATTTCCCCTTGTGAAATTATCTTTTTAGGTTTTAGCCTTTCCTCCTCTTCACTAAGTACCGGTATTGATGATAATAACATTTGGGTATAAGGATGAAAAGAATGATTATAAAACTCCTCGGTAGCTGCAATCTCACATATTTTCCCTAGATACATAATAGCAACATAATTAGCAACGTTTCTCATTAAGCTCAGATCATGTGTAATAAAAAGGTAAGATAGATTTAATTCTTTTTTAAGATTCATAAGCATTCTAATAATCTTAGACTGGATTGAAACATCAAGAGCAGATGTTGGTTCATCTAGTAATATGAAAGATGGATTTACTGCTAATGCTCGAGCAATAGAAATCATTTGTTTTTCTCCTCCACCAATCATATTTGGATATTTATATAGATAATCTTGGGATAATTGAACCAT
>JAHLWT010000109.1 GCA_019057775.1 Promethearchaeota archaeon | reverse complement strand
GTCAAGTCTAATTGATATATTTTTAGATGCCATATATTTTCCACATATATATATATATCATCTACATATATAATTTTTTCGACAATGGGATGCGTACTGCGATGTCTCTATACATTCTTAAGTTATTTATCATATGAATTAAGTTATTTTTATATATGAAAAGTAATCATAGTATGTTACAGTAAAAAATATTTTTACCATAAAAAGTTTTTTGATTTGATAAAAATGGCAAAGAAAAAAGAGAAAAAAAAGGAAAAGAAAAAACCTATATTTGAGAAGATTGGTATTGTGTTTAGAAATCCCATCAGAGCAGATATCATGCGAGAACTCTCAGAAAGTCCTCAAAGACCTAAATATATTGCAGAGAATATTGGTATTCAAAAGCAAAGTCTTAATTATCATCTAAATGCCCTCAAAAAAGGAGGGCTAATAAAATCGCATTCTGAAGAATTTCCAGAAAACGAAATTCCAAAAGAAAGGGGAACTCGGATAAATGGACTAGGGAAAGGAGGAAGAATTCAAGTCTCTTATGGGGTTGAACTTACTAAAAATGGTAAAAATGTAGTAAATCAATATATTGATCCCCTTTATGAAGAAGAAATCGGGGAAAAAGAAGAAAAAACAAAAAATAATAAAAAGGAGGAATAAAAATATGAAAGATAAAAGTGTTCAAGTTGTAAAATCAGTTTTTGAAAACCCCTTAAATTTTCTTAAGCTAGGCACACCTCAAGTTTATGAGAATATGACACTTATTCCTATCATTGTTCATGATGATAGATTTATTGATTTTATTAGCATAAAAGAAGCTGAAGAATTGAATTTAATTGAAATTGTAGAAACGGAAACAGTAAATCAATTAGAAGTTATAAATAAGAGTGATAAACAAGTACTAATCCCATTCGGAATGACAGTTCATGGTGGGAAACAAGATAGAACAATTTGGGAACCGATATTGTTACCTGTCGGGGGAAAACAAAATGTATTCAAGGATAAGTATAAATCAGTAAGTCAAAAGTATACCATCCCTGCTAAATGTATAGAGCAGTCAAGATGGGATTACACAGGGAAGCGTGGTTTTAAATCCACAAATATGAGGCTACATCCTAATGTTGCTTATGAGTCAATATCTGCAGCTGGTCAAAGTGCAGTATGGGGGGAAATCCAATCTCACAGAACGGAAATGAAATACGACGCTGGTGTTGCTCCGACTCAAAGTTATCTTGAAATGACTAAAAACACTGAAAAACAGACAGATAAGATGATTAAAAACTTTGAAAATGTAAATAATCAGTGTGGAGTAGCAGTATTCATCAATGGTGAATTTATTGGTATCGAATTTTACGCAAATCCAAATGCATGGAAAACTATGAGCGACGATATTCTTAAAGCTTTTTCAATCGAAGCCTTAAGATTTAAAGACGAACCTCGTAAAAATCAGACTTCCGATTCTCATGATGTATTTCTACAAATATTACATGAATTATCTTTAAACTACACCACAAGAGAAGGAGCTGGTCTTGGAAACGTCGTTGAATTTACCTCTAAAGATAATAAATGGCGGGGAATTACCCTCGTTCATGAAGAAAATTTAGTACAATTCTATTTAGTTTCAAAAAGAGGGGGATATCAAGGACAATCAGAACCAGAGATACAATTTCAAACGAACATAAGTCAAAGATATACAGTCTAATCTATTTATTATAATTTAAGATCTTTTTTTTTAACCTTATAATTTATTCATTTCTCTAACTTAAATTTTCAAGTAATAAGAAGCTTGATAAAAAAGGATCACCAGGATTAAAATTAATTAAAGATTCATTATTCATTTCGCTTGAATTAAGAGAACGGATTTGGGTATCGTTATGAAAAAATTTTCTTTTTCGAAAGTAATCCTTTTTATTTTTTTTGTATGGCTAATCATTTACTAACAATATCGAAAATTATCATAATTTTAAGCAGAAAAATATTAATATTAATTCTATTTCTAATATTTTACTCTCAAAAGTAAATAAAGCATTTTAAATATTTGAGTAAATAATATACTAAGAACAATTTTTTTATCTTACAAGGCAATTTTATATCTTTTAATCATAACAATTGAGGGATAGTGATGGAAGAATTAACTGGTGAATGGGTTATTTTAAAAGAGGATGAAATAATAGAAAGAAATATTGATATTAAAGTCATTCTTGAACTTGCGAAAAAATATGAAGGACAAGATATAACGATCTCAAAAATTCCATCTACTAGTTACTGTTTCTACTGATTTAGAATGAAAAAAGTCAAATTTACTTTTCCTTATCATGTCAGACCTGGTGCTAGGAAATTACCGAAAGAAGAGAAAAAGTTAGTATGGATGACTATTAAACAGAGATTAGCTGAATTAAAATCTACAATTGAGGAAATATTACTTTAAAACACAGATCGCCTTAACCGGCATCAAATAATATAGATTCTGAAATTTCTTTAACTTCTTCTGATTTTTCTGCTTTTATTATTATATTCTTATAGTAATTGTTATAACATAGTATTAAATCAGTAATAATTTTGTTACCATAACTTGTTATTTGATAGAAGGAATAGTCATTAGTAGTTTCGGTTTTTTCTAAAAAATTTTGAATGACCCCGCTTAATTCTAATTTCTTTAGATGATTATTAATTAAACTCTTCTCTTTATTGGTGATTCTAACAATATTAGAAAAAGATAATGGTCCTTTTTCTTTCAGTAACATAGATAAAGCATATCTAAATTTGTTGGAAATTCCTTTTAATAATATCTCAAAATCTTTTGGTATCTCTTTCTTACTATTAAAAGTTGTTCTATTCTCTCCATTACTAATATTTCTATAATAATCATTATAACTTTTAATTAAATTAATCAATATTACATTTCCATAGTCTGTTAATTCGTAGAATGAATATTCATTAATTTCATCGGAATGTTTTATGTAATTCTGCACTATTCCTGCTAATTCTAATTTTCTTATGTGATTAATAACTGCACTATTTGATCTATTCACATATTTAACTATTCTTGAGAGAGATAAACTTCCATTTTCCATCAGCAATAAAGATAATTTAAACCTGAATTTATTACCCAAGCTTTTAATTAAAAATCCAAAATCTTTTGGAATTTTATTATAGTAATCCTCTCTAAATTCACTCATTTTTTATCATTTTTTGGATACTAGTATAAAAATATTTATCTAGGTATATAAAAATTTACCTTATTTTATATTTAACTTTTTCGTAAAACTCTAAATAAATTTTGTTTAATGAAGATGAGACTTTTTCTATAAATTTCTATTTGATGATGAAATTCAAAGACTTTTAATTCATATTTCTGTTGTATACTCGCTAGCATATATGCATCAACATTTCTTGATATCAATACTAAAGTTGTTTCTTTCCATCTTATTAATTATAGCCCATCTTTTTTTTTGAAATCTTTTTTAACCTTAATCCCCTATTGTATATAATGAATAGTTCTAAACCCGTCGCTCCTTCCCGTCCGTTTTACTCGAAGGAGCGTAAAAATTTTAGATTCCTCGCCTTTTGGTCAAAAAAAATTACCGAATTTGTAGATCAAATTGAAAAAACGGGTACTAATGTTCGAGTTACCCATCACGATTTACTCGTCAACTTCGTGAACGAGGAATATCTTGACGGGGCAGGTGAACTGGATCATGAAAAACGAGTAAAGGGTTCGAAGCATGATGACTTGAGCCTTCCTTCTAAGGTAATAGAATTCAAATTTCGTTCAAGCGCCTTAACTTCGTTACCCGGTGTTTTAAGAAATGCGAAGGGCATTTTCACACGCAATAATTTTCTCTATTTCGCATACTTTCGCCGAAGAACCAAGAAAGACAAAACCAAAATTATTAAAACCCGAGGTTGCATATATTACTTAATAATTATCGTATTTCCGAAAGAGATTGAACACCTAAATTTAAAAGTTCTGTTGAAAGAAATAAGAAAGGAGGAGATAAACTTTACCAAGGAAGTAGCCCAAAAAAGCGGTATTGATATGGATGATGAAGAACTATATGCAGTCGGTAATATGATTAAGGAGATCCAGCTTGAGCGAAAGTTAGAAGAGAAAGACAAGATAATAGAAGAGAAAGACAAGATTATTGAACGTTTGAAGAAACAATTAAACGGAAAATAGGATTTCTCAATATACAGAGTAGGTTTATTAAAGAATAGCTAACGAATTACTTAAATGTTTTCGTTCGACAAAATTTGTGATTTTTTCAACTTGTTTCATCTCCAGAGTAAATTTCCTCTAAAAACTTTAGCTTAGTTCTCATATAACATCTCAATTCCCGTATCCTCCAATTCTACCAACTGATTGAAACAAAAAACTTAAATCTTCAAGAAATAATTATTATTTATGGATGAAAAACAAGAAGATAAGTTGGAAGTTGAAATCCGCGAGCATTTGGACGCAGATTTTTTCCCTGAAAAATGTCCCTCTTGCGGTTGCGAAGAAATTAACCGTAAAATTGACAGGAATATGGTTAGTGTCTATTTAAAAATTAATCGCTGTTATACCCTATTTACACCATAGTTTTGGATGGAATACATATCCTTATTATGTTTTCACTAGATTAAACTGCCACCATATTATGGAAATAACAGATCAACAAGGAAATTTCTCTCTTTTAGTTGTAATTTTCATAGTAGTTTTAAGATCTCAGTTTGAGAGAATAAAAATATTTTGGAGTTTGTAGAAATGTCCATTAGTCCATTAGTTTAATTTCCGAATCACCGGACAATTCAAGTATGAGGGGCATTATTTCATTTAACATTTCAGCCTTGGATATCACCACCGCGATTTCTTCGGTCGTTTTAAGATTTGAAATAGAAAATCAAACAATTGTGGAGAGTGCAGTGAAATCAGGTAATTATTATCTATTCGCCTTCAATAGCAGGGCTTATTTTATAGGTATAGCAGAAATTTCGGTTTCTATAAATGCCACGGACACCCCAGGGAATAATAATAGTATTTCCAGGATTCTTAATGTAGATAATACCATTCCTCCAAATATCGGTTTTACTGGTGATATATTCACGGGAATTGCCGTTATTACGATATTGGGTTTAATTATATGGCAAGTGAAAAAAAGGAAAATGTGAATTTCGGATAATTTATAATCACTTTTTATATCAGTGTTTTATTAAAATTTTGAAAATATTATTTAATTTAATGGATTCTTCTTTCTATCAACATTATTTTTTATGTTGAAAGGTTTTAAAAAATGGATGAGAATCGAATAGTGTTTTTAAAAAAGGATTATATTCAAGGATTTCCGGCTTTTTGTGGATTTACAGTTGATCACGTTGATTATGGTGTCTTTGAATCCCGTCTTATAATTCGTCCTGAACATAAACAACAAGATGGTTTTGTTCATGCCGGTGTAATAGCTACAATTGCAGATCATACAGCAGGGTACTCTGCTTATACGATCGTACCCGAAAATATGCGCATTCTTACAATTGAATTTAAAATTAATTACTTTAAACCTGCTCGTGGAAACGAAATCATCTGTAAATCTAAAGTAATTAGCGCAGGAAAGAAAATAATCGTTTCTGAATCCGAAATATACACCAGATCAGATAAGAAGGATGTATTGGTTTCAAAAGCAACTGTTTCTTTATTCGCTGTTCTGTCATCAGAGTTTTAATTACCTAAAAAAGCAATATGAAATCACATTTTGGATGAATTCCTAATCGGTATAAAGCACAAAACATTAATCTTTACAAAATTGTACCTTAGTGTCATGAAATCTAATTAAAATTCCGCATGACTTAAAATATCCTAATGTAAGGGGTTTAAAAGTCGGAAGTCCGTCAATTTTAGTATTTTCTAAGAGATCAGCAGTAAAGATATCTGGAAGATATTTTCTTGTTATCGTCAGCTCTTTAACTTCTCCCATCATACGCCTGATTTTTTTTAACGCTATCCCTGTGTGTGGAAAATTAAAGGCACTTAAAAATTCTAAAGGCTCATCTCCCATATCTACTGAGATAATTTTACAAGGACGAAGTCCAAATTCCATTCTAAGTTCTTCTTGGAGAGCAATGGTAGTTCTAGAACTTACAAATCTACTACGAATTGGAGATTTTGGTCCAATCCAAATGAAAATTCTTCTTATGTCTTCACGAATAATTACAAATACTTGCTCTGGATTTGAAATAAGAAAAGATTGAAGTCCCTCTTCAGCTACTTCAACATATTGAAATCATGTAAAGTGAAAACATCAAAACCTAAATCATGAATAGTCTCTTTAATAGAGATAGGCACATTCTCATCGAGAAGAAATTTCAAAATTTAATCCTCTTTACTAATAACCTCATCGATGTCCACATTTACAAGGTTTTCATTCGCATCCTTCCCAATCTTAAGGAGATGTAGAATAATATCACGATCCAAATGTGGATATTCTTTTAGAATTTCGGTTATTGAATACTTCAATCCAATTAATTCATAGATTAAAACGACAGGAATTCTGGTTCCCTTAATAATTGGTTTTCCTCCCAAAATTTCTGGATTACTTTCGATAATATCTGACATTTTCTATGATACTATATAGTAAATTATATTTAAATATATAGTGGATTATCAAATTCTCCAAAATTAGAGATTATCATTGGTGATGAGATCAAATGATATTAACAAATTCAAGTTGTTTTATACCTTAGAACCCATTTCATATTATTTTTAACTATCAAGATTTTGTATAATTATTTTTATTTTGATAATTAGCAACATCAATACCTAAATAAATACTATAGGTTCGATTTGAATCGAATTCTCCTCTTCTATCATCATCATTTTCTCTATCTTTAATTAAATCAATGAGAAGATGGATATTTTTAGCATCAGAAATGCTTTCTTTAGGGGTTTTACCGACTAATAAGGGAATTTTTTGATTAATCCATCTTTTCATTAAATAATGTCTCATCATTCGTGATTCCCAAAAGAGAGACTCCTCCTCATAATCATCTGTTTGGTTATTTTCAAGTTTTTTCTCTAAGGGATAAATTTCTTTTTGATACTTGGTGGCAAATTTAATCGAATTATTATATATTTCCTGAGAGCGCTTCGCTGAAAAATCGTAAGGAAAGTCTTGTTTTTGAGTTTTTCCTAAGATATCAGTATATATTGGGGCTGATAATTGCAAAATAAATAACTTTAAACTTTTCTTAATATCTTTCAGAAGCTTTTGCATGCTTTCTTTAGAATAAGTTACTAATTTTATTCTGCTCCTCTTTATTTCAACAAATCCAACACGAACTTTTGGCCCTACATTGATGTTTTCCATTGCATCAACTTTTTGTTCCATAGACCAATCGGACATGATGGATGTGGCTCCAAAGACTATCGTTTTTTGAAATAACTCTTGGATTTTATGTACAATAGCTTCTTTACTTAATTGAATTAAATTTTTAGGAGTAAAATTTTTATCAATAATTTCTTCATTGATTGGACTCTCATCATAAGTAATAAAGTAAATTTATTTCCTTTCTGTCGCATAGTAATATTCAACAGCATAAAACATTTAATAATAATCATTGTTTAGAATCAAAAAAAATCAATTGTTATGCACTTAATAAATATTTCATTAAAGTAATCTCAAATTCAATATTTGTGGTGTGTGTATTATCCTTCTTTCATCTTTATTTATAAGAAAAGATTTTACACGAGAATTAAATTCAATTTAATCTTAGTGCTATAGAATAAATATTTAATTAAATGCTCCTTTATTATAACTATGAATTTCTCTTTTGATAAGATAGCAAATGCTCTCTACATTCGATTTTCAAGTGAAAAAATCTCAAATTCAGATGAAATAGCAGAGGGAATTATAATCGATTATGGTAAGAATCAAAATATTGTAGGTGTCGAAATTTTAAATTTTACAGAGAGAAAGCTAAATCTTAATGATCTCGTTCAAATGAATAGTGAAGAATTAACGCCGATATTAACTCTGGACGTATCTACACGAGTTGGATATTATAAGAAATAATAATAAATTAAGACTCTTTGAATGCCCACTTCATGAGCTCATCGGATATATAAATATCTTTTTGAAGTGATTCTAAAAACGATAAATATTCTTCTCTTGTTTTAATAATCTTTCTTTGATAGAGTGATTTTAATAAACCAAGAGATCCTACTATGGAAATTCCTAAATTCTTAGCAAATTGGCGTAAGGGTTTATCATCTGTTGCGATAGGAATTTTATGTTCTAAAGCTAATCTTATAAGACTTAGGTCCGCTATACTTAATGATACGGGACTTGATTCCAATATTATATCATCACGGGGTTGCTTAATTTTGATCCAATTTGGAATTTTCTTCTGCCATTGATTTGAATATTCATTGAAAACTTCTTTCGAGATTATTGCGGAAGATATTAATTTTTTTAAATTAGAAAGGAGTTTAAGACGTCTAAATGCGCTTAATACGCTGTTATCGAGGATAATCATGCATATTACTCATCATTTGTTAATTTCTGAACTAAATCATACTCCTTTTGAGCTTCTTCTACGGATTCAGGCCCGCCAATATGTTTAAGATGGCGCTTATGAAATTCTGATAAAAATCTATCCACTTTCATATTCAACAGATTAGCCGCTTTGGAAAGCGTAATCTTACCCTCTGCATATATATCTAATACCCATATTAGAAGACTTTTTTCTTCCAAATTTTTAGTACTAAGACCAGTTAACTCAAGAAGGTCAGCTGGTAGTTTAATTGTTATTTTTTCTACCATTTTTCTATAATATGAATAGAATTTATAGTTATATAATTTTTATTCTAGTTTATAATCATATTAAACCCATTTAATAGCTTCTAAATTCGCGAAATAACCGTTGGTGATTATTGTTAACAAAAGTTTTATACATTTTCATTAATTTTCTTACTTAATTCAATAATTTTTTGGTAAAATCAAATGGAAAATAAACATGGAATAAAAATAAATATATTAATCTTAGGGATGATTTTCGCCATATCGACAATAAACAGCTTTATGATTTTCAATTTTCAAGGTGGAAGCATGAAAAAAATAGAAAATCGAGATCCTACTGAATTAAATCCCCTGAGAATATCTGGCTTCTGGACAACTAACTTCATACACATTGATGGTAATTGGACTGAGACAGCAGATGACAATCTTTGGTGTAGCGGTGATGGTTCGTGGAATAATCCCTACATTATTGAAAATGTAACTATTGACGCAAGTACCTCTCCTACAGGAAGTGGAATTTATATTAACAATTCTAAAAATGAATATTTCATGATACGAAATTGTACTATTTATGGTGCTGGCGATTTGTCTACTGATGCAGGAATAAAATTGGAAAATACCAATAACGGTACCATGATAAATAATAACTGCTCACAAAATGGTGAAAATGGGATCATGTTGATAAATAATTGTATAAATAATACAATTTCAGGAAATACGATAAATGACAATGGTTATTCGGGGATTTATTTAGATGATAATTGTTTGAATAACACCTTAGTGGGAAACACTGCAGGCAATAAATTCACACTTAATCAAAATAATGGGATATTCTTAGATTATAGTGTGAACAACACTCTCTCTTTGAACATTGCCAATAATAATAGTCAATATGGGATATTATTTAATCAAAATTGTAATGATAACATGCTATCAGAAAATGCATTAAACGATAATGGTGATACAGGCATTTGGATTGACACGACTTGCATGAATAACACTGTATTGGAAAATACAATATTCAACAATGATAATAATGGAATAAATATAAATGATGGATGTGATGATAACAAAATCTTAAAAAATTACCTATATTTCAATACAAATGACGCAATTGATATAGGGGGGCCCAATAATGATGATAATATTATCAAACAAAATGTAATTGTAAGTATTGATCGTAGTTTTATTAAAGATTCAGGCACTAATACTCTTTTCGCATCAAACTATTATCTAACCTCCATACCACGCTTATTTGTAGAAGTTATTACTCAATCTTTTTCAACCTCAGAATTTCATGTCATTATTAATATTTCTAGTCAATGCATTGGTTTAGATTTATTAGCAATTTCTTTTAATGCATGGTGGAATGGGACTGGAGTATCTTTACTTAATATTGCTGATCTGGGAAATAGTTTATATAATATATCATTAATTCCGATCTTTGTAGATTCCGGTGAAGATCCAGTCTTATTGAATATGATGATTTCAGAAGCATATCATGCGGTTAAATGCTTTGAAACTTATATTGCTGTAGAACCACCAGTTAAATTGTTACAAGTGGAGATAGCTGAACATTCCTATTTTCTCGAACATTTTAATTTAACTATATTTGTGGGCAATGAGACTGGACAAGCGATTGATTCAGCGGTAATTCAGATGTGGTGGAATGGTACAGAAGTCTCTAATGATGTTGTTAATCTTGGGAGCGGGTTCTATTTTGTTTCTTTGGAACCAATAACCGTAGTTCCCGGAGAAGATCCAATATTGCTTAATATGACCATCTCTGCTGATGGATATCAAGATAAGCCTTTCGAGACATATATTGCGGTAGATCCTGATATTTTAGATAAAGGAAATGGAGGAACTAGAGGAATTGGAGGAATGTCCCCTCTCATCATATTAATTGCAGGGGGAATTGGATTAGTAGGACTTATAATGCATTTATTACGCAAAAGGAAATAAACTATAAATTATTATCCCTAAAAATATTTTTATCTTTTTTGTTTCGCTTTCAATTCTCATTAAATTCTTCGGATTTTTTCCAATATAATTATATGAAATTATTTTTTTACAATTATATGAAGAAAAGTATAAGGGAAGAATTTTCTGTAGCGGCAATTGTGTACCATGAGAATGAGTATTTATTATTAAAATATGGATTAGGTCATTGGGAATTTGTGAAAGGTCATAAAGAAGGTGATGAATCAGATGAACAGACAATTTTAAGGGAGTTAGAAGAAGAAGCAAGCATTACTGACGCTGTAATCGTAAAAGGATTCAAAGAAAACTATGATTATTTTTTCACATTCAAAGACCAGAGAATTCATAAATATGTTAACTGTTATCTGATAAAATCAAATACCAAAGACGTTAAGATAAGTTATGAACATGAAGATTATGTTTGGTTGCCGTTTCCTAAAGCACTCAAACAATTAACTTATAATAATGCCAAAACACTATTAGAAAAGGCAAAAAAGTTTAGGGTTAAATAAATATAACTTTAATTTAAAGTAATATATCTGGGTTCTCCCTTTTGTGGATTTTTATAATCTTCTAATCAAAAGTTAAGAATATTAAATATATAATCAGTATCAAAGGAAGTAGAACTCTAAATCCCCTTTAACTGAATCTTTTTCTATAAATATTTATTTCTAATTTTTATTGTTTAACTA
>JAHLWT010000108.1 GCA_019057775.1 Promethearchaeota archaeon | reverse complement strand
ATTCAGTTTTTGAATATTCTTTTAGTTGCTTCAACCAATCCGATGGGTCCACTCATCATTACGTCACCTGCAGGCGTTGCAAAATGGACAGAAAGACCTGTTTCTGCTAAAACCTTCCTGTTTGGTCCAGTCACCACCACTTTCTCGATCTCAGAGAAGCCGGGAGGTTTACTGAGATATAACATGCCATGCCCATTATCTTCAAAAACTTCGTCATCGCTAAGCTTTCCATCCGCAAAATCTCTTAGAAGTTCTTCCATCTTTTGTGGATTTAACAGTCGCGTGTGGTGCTCCAATACTGCAGTGATTTCGCCCTTTGATACTATTGCAGCCATGGTGTGTCCATTGCCCACATTAACCGCGAGAATCGGATCAGCATTCTCTACAACTGGATCCATTAGGCATCCAAGTATTGCATCCGGAGAAGTATCCATAACCAACACTCGGGCATTCGGCAACTGTCTTTTCGAGGCATGCACTGCTGACTTCATTCGCGGATAATAGGAGGGGATTTCGTTTTCCCTGAAAGCAAATGCCTCAGGCTTCGGATTCTTTTCCAGCAGTTCCCTCATTTTGTTGATACGAAACCGTCTATTGCTCATTTCCTCCGGGAAAACTCCGTGGTCCTGAACTGCAATTGCAACAAAATCGATGTCCGAAAAAGTTTCTCCAAAAAACTTCAATAAGCCACGTAGTTTGTCAATGTTTACTTCTTCAAGAATTATTGTTTCTCCTTCGAAATTTTCTGGTCCAGAATCTTCGACAATTTCGATTCCCATTTCCTTAACTTGGTCCAAATTATTTCTTACAGTGTATGCAGCGTTTTCTGTCATGCAGACTCTAAGTCTGGCTTCAACATGTTTCCTCAAGGCATGCGAAAAAGGTCCACCGCCTATCGTATCTCCCTTAACAAAAAGGTCCCTACCTTGACGAGTTGCGGTTCTTACTTTTGTTGCGAAAACTTGGCATGGGGATGGCAGAACCATCTTTATACAGTTCTCGATACTACTTTTTTTATCATCGTAAAGCAAGACATCTTCAGTTCCCGCGCCTATGTCTATGGCTAAAATCTTCATTGATTGTTCCTCTCGTCAAATCTGTTGACCTAAAATTTAGGATGAGCCTCTCATCTACCTTTCGATTAGTTTCTTCAGCTCCACAGTTGCTGTTTTGGGTACAACTTGAAACTGTTAAAATGTAATTCCCAACCCCAACATCTACTCATTTTTGCACGCTTGTTTTCCTTTATATACACATACATTCTCTCTTCTCTAATACGTACATCGCACACAAAATTTTGTTCTCTACTCACTCGTTGTGCCAGAACTTTATATCCGAGTAATGTATAAAGAATTAAAGTTTTGCTGGAAAGGATAAAACTACAACAGCTAGAGCAAATCCAGGATGTTAAGCGATGGAAAAAGATCTCAGCAACTTGGGGCCAAGAAGGCTAGTTTCAGGCGGGGTTTGGTTCTTGGGACTCATGATCCTAAGTGGTATTTTCTGGCTTTTATTGGGAGTTCAAGTGAGCAGGGCATACGGGCCTTATGGTTTCGGATTATTCAGTATGGCCTATTCAGTGTTCGATTTCTTGTGGGCACTCATTTTTGGTGGATTATTTGAGGGATTAATCCATTTTGGTGCAGGATATTTAACCAAAAAAGACGCAAATCTCTCTCGATATTTCTCAAAATACGTAAGGTATCTCACGGTAATGAGCTTAATAATCTTCATTTTCTTAACCATTTTATCTTTTCAAACATCTGACATTATATTCCGGACAATTCTTCTTTCTCTGGCATTCGCATTCTTGTTTTCAGGAACAAAAGACTCACTGTCCTCAATAATAGGGTCATTACATAACAGCAAACAACTTTCGATAATACAATCCAGCGGATTTTATGCAGTCTCGATAATCGGCATGATATTTGTAATATTCAATTTACCCCTTAATCTATTACCAGTCTTAATAGTAATCGCTCCTATCTGCCAATTACTACTTTGCGTGTATTTTTTAAGAACATATCTTAAGGATTTATTTTTGTTTAACGTAGATTTTTTTACAAATAAGAAAATTAAGGATGCGTTACTAGAAGATTTAAAGCAATTTAGGCACATACTCATTTTTGGTTTTTCTATATCAGTCGGAAA
Organism: Promethearchaeota archaeon; assembly: GCA_019057775.1. Next base: position 834 of record JAHLWT010000108.1, on the reverse strand, counting down.
AATATCGTTTATGATAATGAAGAACTTAGACCTACCTATACTTAATTTGTTCTTTGATTACGCCAATGTGGGAGTTTATAGTGTTGCAGACACAGTCTCCAGTGTACTATTTTCTATGACGGCTTTTTCTCTTCCAATTATTTCATCTATATCTGAAGCATGGACCAAAAAAGACGATGCCTTGATAGAAAAATATGTTAAAATTTCTGTGAAATATCCTCTCATTTTAGGGTTACCTTTGACGGTGATAATTTTTGCTTTAGCAGAACCCATTGTTGTAGGAATATACGGAATTGCTTTCCAAAGGGCCGTAATGCCTCTTCAAATTCTTATCATCGGAACATTCCTTCTTATGTTCGGACAAACTCTTTCTTCCATACTAATCGGCATTGGAAAACCTAAATTATCCGGAATATTAATGGCGAGTGCCGCTACACAATATATTTTCTCGCTCTTTATTTTTGTCCCCATCTTTGGTCTAGATGGAGCTGCGATTTCTCTGACACTCACAGGTGTTACGGCTCTTATTTTAATCCCAATTTTTATTAAACGTCACCTAAAAATTGACGTATTTTCAGGGCTTCATAAAATTTTATTCTCGGGCGCCATTTTGGCAGGAATCCTTTTCCTTATACCCAAATCCAACTTTCTTATACTAATTCTTGGAACTATCGCAAGTATTGCTATCTATGTTATACTACTATACTATACAGGATACGTTAATCAAGAGGATATTGACCTATTGAAGACTGCAAGAGCACAATCATAAAACCTCAAATAAACTATAACCTGTCACAAGCCAGAAAACAGTTAAAAAAGTAAGTTTTGGCTTTT
>JAHLWT010000107.1 GCA_019057775.1 Promethearchaeota archaeon | reverse complement strand
CAAACCAGTTTAGGTTTCGTATTTATGATGATAAAGGTATTTTAATTTATACTTCGTATGATATGGATTTTATAAATTCACATCCGACTGGTGGGCCGAATAGAATTACTATGGTATCGTCTGAAACGCAAACTCAAGAATATCAATATTTGGATGCTTTTAGCATCACTGGTTTACAGGATAATTACGTGATTGGAGATAATTTGAATGAGGGACTATTACTAAGTTTTGAAAATTCAATAGCACTAGACTGGATTGGATATTCTTTAGATGGTCAATCAAATAGAACAATTATGGGAAATTCAACTATACCTTTGCCCATTGACGGTTTACATTCAATTCGAGTATTTGGTAATGATTCCTTAGGGACCATCCATCAATCTAATATACGCCGTTTTTCAGTTTATAGTATTAATATTATCACTCCTGAAGATAAAGTCTATTCTAAAGCAATGAGTGGATATTATCCCGCAACCTATGGATTTGAAAGTGATAAATATGGCGAACAAGCGCAGGGTTGGTGGACTGAAAATGAACCAGGTTGTGATTCACAAATCCTTGATTCTTATGATGGGCACAACAATGTATATGAGTTATATGATAACAGTGGCTCTGCTAAAGCGGATGTGATAAATAATTTTGAAAATAAAACTTACGGTACTATCGAGCTTTGGTTTGAGCTAGGTACGAGTGATTACCATGCCGGAATAGTTGTAGGATTTCGGGAACCCTATAAATCAAAAATTTCTTTTCAGATAACACCAGGAGCTAATTTACTAGCTAGAAATGGAACGGTCCTAATTGCTATGCCTGAGTTTGGAATTATAAAAAATAATAGTTGGTATCATCTCAGATTTGACTTTAGAGCGGAAGGGGCTCCATATTATATGGGATTATCTGAGGATTCATACATGATGTATTTGAATGGAGCTAAGGCGAACAGCGAATTATTATGTAATCCCGTAGAATCGGGTTTCCCCTTTAATAGTCTACAATTTTCTACTGGAGGGGGTTCTAGTCCTGATTATTTGGTTTATTTTGATTCGATTGGCTATTCATGGGATCCTAACTATAATATCGGAGATAATTTATACGAGGGTTTACTGTTAAGTTATGAAAATAACACCAATCTAGATTGGATTGGGTATTCTCTAGATAATCAACAAAATAGAACAATTCTCGGTAATACTACAATTCCCATGCCAGAAGATGGTATTCATAACATTCAAGTGTTCGGTAAAGCTTTAGGAACCACACATCAATCAGATAAGAGGTATTTTACAGTAGATTTTCCCATAGATATTATCACTCCCGAAGAAAAAATATATAATGGACCTATGAGTGGGTATTATCCAGCTACTTATGGATTCGAGAATGTTAAAGATGGAGCTTTACCAAATGATTGGGCATTTAATTGGGATGGAACTAGTTATGTAGAAGTTGATGACACAAAAGACGGGCATCATAAAGTTCTAGAGGTTAGGAAGATTGATGATGGAGCACAATATTCTGGGGGTACGAAAAATTTTGAGAATAACGCTACTGCAGGTACTGTAGAACTTTGGCTATATAAAGATACGAATGGAGGCACCGATGCTACTAAAATAGATGTAAGAGGAGATGGTGGAGATGTACGGATTGTCATTGAAAATCAAGATCTCTTTCGAGGAGACTACGGTTCAAGAGTACTAATTGCTTCTGATGTCTTTATGATTAATAAATGGTATCACATTCGAATTGATTTTAATATATCTCAAGGAGGATGGCAAATTCAGCTTGATAATACATGGTATGGATTGGGATACACACTTCCTTTTAAAAATGCTCCAACTGAATTCTCGGGATTTGGGATTGGTTCTCATTGGTCTGCATGTAATAATAACTATGGCGCTTGGCTTGATGCTTTGGGGTATTCTTGGGACCCAAATTATAATATCGGAGATAATCTAAATGAAGGTTTGCTGCTCAGTTTTGAAAATTCGACTGCACTAGACTGGATTGGTTATTCTTTAGATGGTCAGGCAAATAAGACAATATTAGGTAATACAACAATTCCATTACCTAATGATGGTTCTCACGTTATTAAAGTATTTGGTAATGACTCTATAGGGGCCATCCATCAATCTAATATGCGCCGTTTTTCTGTTTATAGTCTCAATATTATCACTCCTGAAGATAAGATCTATACTGAAGCAATGAGTGGATATTACCCTGCAACTTATGGGTTTGAAAATGATGCTGATGGGAGATCTCCAGAAGGATGGATAAATCAAGATTGGCCTGTTGTTTGTACTTCAGAAATAATTAGTGGGATAGGAGGACATAACAAAACCCTAAGACAGACCGACAATAGTAATGGTTATGGTGCTGTAGTAAACCACACATTTACATCAGCTCTCGATCATGGAACTATTGAATTTTTCGCTAGAGTTTCTGTAATTACACCAGGGACAAGATTATGGTTTGATTTAAATAGTGTTTCAGGACAAGAAATATGGTTTGTAATGGGAGATTCAGGTATTCAATATTGGGCTGGTGGTCCTTGGTATGATATAATTCCTTCAGGACTTACTGCCAATACTTGGTATCATTTTTCGGTTAGATGGAGAAATACTGGAGCACCAGCTTATGAAGCTTTAGGTGAAGGAGAATGGAAAATTTTTATAGATGGAGTAGAGTATGGTAACTATGATTTAGTTTATGATGATTATATGACTTCCGTAAATTTAGAATCGGGGGCGGCTCCCCTTGGGCACATTACCTATTGGGATGCTATTGGATTCGATTGGGACCCAAATTACAATATTGGGGATAACTGGTATGAAGGATTACTACTTAGTTATGAGAATAGAACTTCTCTTGATTGGCAAGGGTATTCCTTAGATGGACAACCTATAAATACAGTTATGGGAAATACTACTATTCCATTACCAGATGTAGGACAGCATACGATTCAAGTTTTCGCGAATGACTCATTAGGACTGAACTACTATTCGGATATAAGACATTTTACTATTGCTAATGTAATGGATATCATAACACCTGAAAATAAAACATATACCGAACCAATGAGTGGTTATTATCCTGCAACATACGGATTTGAAGAGACAAATACTAGTACTTTACCCTCTTATTGTGACTACAACCCGGGGGGCTCAATTCCTGATGGTCCTGGCTCTTATTCGAAAGTTATTGATAAATGGACCGATGGAGCGGGTAACACACATGAAAAAGTATTAAAAACGTATGATAGGACTGGTAGTGGAACAGCGCACGGATGGCTTAATTTTACAAATGAAGGTTCCGAATCATGCCGAAATAGCACGATTGAATTTTGGACGTGTAATACGCTTACTGGTGTTTATTACCATAGTTATTTCGAAATTTGGGGTGATTTAGGAAATATGGTAGAATTTGAGTGGGAATCATGGGGTACGACAAATGACCCCGAAATAAGGATTACGCCAGCTACTGGAGAATTCGGCACAGGAGTATATCAGGAGTGGGATAGATGGTATCGCTATTCTATTGATATTTCTTGTGATGGAGGATATGCTGGATTAGGTGCAAACCAGTTTAGATTTCGAATCTATAATGATACTGGCGATCTGATTTATACTTCAGCAGATTTGGATTTGAAAACTGCCCATCCAACAGGAGGTCCATATAGATATCACGTGTTATCAACGCAATCTCAATCTGATGTTTCTCACTATCTGGATGGTTTTGGTATCACTGGTTTACAAGATGATTACGTGATTGGAGATAACTTGAATGAGGGATTATTACTCAGTTTTGATAATTCAACAGCACTAGACTGGATTGGGTATTCTCTAGATAATCAACAAAATAGAACAATTCTCGGTAATACTACAATTTCCATGCCAGAAGATGGTATTCATAACCTTCAAGTTTTCGGTGAAACTTTAGGAACCGCTTATCAATCAGATAAGAGGTATTTTACGGTTGATTTCCCAATAGATATTATCACTCCAGAAGATAAAATATATAGAAATGGGATGAGTGGGTATTATCCCGCAACATATGGGTTTGAAGATGTTCTTGATGATACCACACCCACTTATGTTGAATATAACACGTTCGGCACAAATCCGGAGTGGATTAATTCCTATACAGGAGTAATTAATAACAAAATAGATGGTGCCGGCAACAAACACAATAAGGTGTTACTTTTAAAAGATGGGTCAAGTTCAGCCCTTGCTCTTTCTTATTTCAATTTTACTGAAAGTGGTTCTGAAATTGCAAGAAATAGCACATTTGAATTTTATTACTTACTAAATATCCCTGGTACACATTATATAAGTCGAATAGTATTTAGTGGTAATAAAGGTAATTTATTTCAAATCTTCTTTGAAACAAATACCCTAATTATTAAGTATATAAATAGCACTGGAACGTATTCTACAGGACTTAATCTAGTGAGAGATAGATGGTATAGATATTCTATAGATATATCTTGTGATGGAGGATACGCAGGATTAAGTGCAAACCAGTTTAGGTTTCGTATTTATGATGATAAAGGTATTTTAATTTATACTTCATATGATATGGATTTTGAAACTCCGTATCCGACTAGTGGTCCGAATAGGTTTAGTATGATATCGAGTGAAACCCAAACTCAAGTTTATGAATATTTGGATGCTTTTAGCGTAACTGGGCTACAAGATAGTTATGAAATTGGAGATAATTTGAATGAAGGACTATTACTTAGTTTTGAAAATTCGACTGCACTAGACTGGATTGGTTATTCATTAGATGGGCAAGCTAATAACACGATTTTAGGAAACACTACGATTAGTATGCCAAGTGAAGGAGTACATACAATTCAAGTATTTGCAAATGATTTATTAGGTACCACGTATCAATCGGCTATTCGATATTTTACAGTAAATACAACTCAAATTGTGGATCTAATTGCGCCTGTCATAACAATCAATTTACCAGGGATAAATACTCTTTTAGGAACTGCTGCTCCACCTTATGATTTAACGATTATAGAAACAAATTTGAACTCTTTGTGGTATACTTTAGATGGAGGATCAGTAAATACTACGATTACTGACCTAAACGGAACAATTGCGTTATCAATCTGGAATAATCGTCCAAATGGAACAGTGGATATTAGATTCTATGCTGATGATCTCTCAGGAAATGTTGGATTTGAAGAGGTGGAAGTTAGAAAAGATACACTCGCGCCACAAATTACGATTACTAATCCTAGTCAAAATCAGGTATTTTATGATACAGCTCCAAGTTTTGATTTAACTATAATTGAGGGGAACTTAGACGCTATTTGGTATACTTTGGATAATGGAATAGTAGAGTTTCCATGTGGTATTTCTGGTAATATTAATAACATATATTGGAATGCAATCCCCCCCGGAGACTATACAGTAAAGTTTTATGCAAATGACACATTAGGGAATCAAGGTTTTTCTGAAGTAATCATTAAGAAAAAAGAACCCGACATTCCTGGCTATAGCCCAATTCTTCTTTCTTTAATCCTAGTTTTCGGGATTATATACATCACGTTGAAAATTAAAAAGAAGTTGAAATAGCTTCTTATTTATTTAAAATCCTATTTTTTTTTAGTTTTTTTGAAGTTGCAATATAAATTTTCCAATCTAATTAGAATCAAAATGAGAGAGTAATATAAATATTAATTTTACATATATATATCTAATATAATTATTATAATCCAAAATTTATTTCAAATCAATGTTAATTAGAATTGCTTAGGAATTGCTCATAGAAATTCTAATAACTCTAACAATATAAAAAAATGAAAATTTGAAAGGTAGGTTTTATGAAAGAGATTAAAATACAAAAATTTACTCTGATAAAATTGATTTATAGTATTCTAATTATAGTTTTTTTGATTTCGGTTTTTCTTCCGTATTATTCTAAATCTTACGCATTTCCTCCACCCCCTGCAGTACCCATAATTTCTTATACTAAACCTTATCTTGGCTACAACGAACTGATTTATGGAGGGTGGCCGGGATTAATACTTGCTATAATTTCCATTATTATATTAAATCCTGAGAGGAAAGGTAAATCACTTCTAATTGGTGGACTGGGCTGTGCTTTAATATTAATAAATTTAATGATTCGACCAACTATACAAACGATAACAGTTGAATTTGGTTTTTATCTTGGCCTTGTTTTTAGTATTGGTTTATTTGTCATTAATATATTTGCTTTTGTCAGTAAGGAAGGAATGATTTCATTAATTTCAGATAAACGAGAGCCAATAGTAAAAATTAAACCAACTATAGCTAAACAGAAAGAAATACAAGGGACGGATTGGGAGAAAAAAGAATTTATCAAATCCCAAACTATTGATTATATCAAAAAAATGCAATTGCAATTAAAAGAACTTCCATTTTATGAGATTATTTCAAAAATAGGCATAGATAGAAAAGACCTCGATAAAATTATCAGTGATTTGATTTCTAAAAAAGAAATTAATGCTCGAGTTAGAGATTTTGTTATTCTCTTTAAGAAAATCCCGAAAGAAAAAGAAGAAGAGGAACCAGATAAAATCAAAAAGGATCTACAGAAGAAAATGTCTGAAATTGATCAACTAATCAAAGAAAATAATTTGGATAAAGCAATTTTAGATTTAATCGAAGTATCTGAAGTAGCTGAAAAGTTTAAATTGGAGAGTTTAGTAAATGAAGCAAGAGAAAAGATAAATCACTGTAAAGAAATAGAGAAAGAAATAGAGAAAGAAAAAGATTTAAGAGAAATCAAAACAAATCTTCAAAATAGTTTATCTAATATTGAAAAGCTAATTGATGAAAATAAAATAAATGATGCTTTAGAGGAATTAGTGGAGATTAAAGAAACAGCACAAGAAAATGATTTAGATGATTTTATAGAGAAAATCGAAGAAAAAATCGAAGTATGTAAAAATTTTCAGTTTAATACAATAAATAAAATTAAAAATACCATCGTTAACTATGAATCAAAGCTTGGAAGATTAGAATTAATGGATATAAGCGAAAAGAGTGGTATACAAGATGAAAATCTAATTGAGAAAATAATTATTGAGATGATAAAAAATCGGGAAATTAATGCAGAATATTTCTCAAGCTCAAAATCAATTGCTTTCTATCAACAGGAAAAAGAAACTGCTCAAGTATCAAAGCTCAAGGAATTTAAGCAACTAATGGTTTTTCTAAGCTATTCTACTTTAGATGCTAAACACTTTCAAATCTCAGATATAGTAAAAGCTCTAGAAAAATATCCTGAAATTAAAAAAGCTTCATATTGGCAAGCAGATAGTAAACAAAACATTGTTGAGTTTATGGAAAATACTCTTAAAAGTACTGATGTCTTTGTACTCTTCTGTTCTAAAAATTCAGTTAAATCCAATGCCGTTAAAGACGAATGGCAAGCTGCGTTTCAAATGCGTAAAAAGGGTATGTTAAAGATAATCCCTATATATGAAGATGATGATGATGTTCCAGTCTTACTATGGCAGATGCTTAATGTTAAGTTTGAAAAGGATAATTTTAATGCCTTTATTGATAAACTTCATGAAGAAATACTGAGATAAATTCACAATATTTACTCTCATTAATCTAAACTTCGGATTAATATATAATTGATTTGTTTTTAAGTAAATTTTAAATAATAGGATATGACAATTAACATATTGAAGAGATTCAAGAAAAATAAACGTAAATAACAAAAGCGAGTTATGTGAGGAATATGGAATTAGAACAACGCGAATTATATGAAGAACAAATTAGTAAATACAAAAAATTGCGCCCTCTATATAAAGAATTTAGTAAAATTTTAAAACAAATTTTAAAGAATTTAGTTAGGGGGACTTCTTCTGAATTCATTATCCAAAGTAGAGTAAAAACAATCTCAAGCTTTGCTAATAAATTGTTTAATCCAGATATGAAATTTATTGACCCAATTTCGGAAATAACTGATCTTTGTGGCATGCGAATAATTCTGCCGAATATTAGTGAGATGAATGGAGTGTGTGAATTAATTCGAGATAATATGATATACGATATAATAACGAATGAAGAAACCTTCGATGCAGCGTCTTTAGGTCACTTTCAAACTTATATTATCCAACTAATACCTGGATTAAAACTATATACAAGACTTGAATTAGAAATACCAGATCAGATATTTGATTTAAAAGCAGAAATTCAGATACGTACATATTTAAGTCATGGCTGGGCAGCGAATCAACATAAGATTTTCAACAAGTATCAATTCAAGGTTCCTAAACCATATAAACAAGAATTGAGTCGAGTTAAATCATTGGTATCAATCGAAGACGATGCATTGAATAATATAACAATGAAAATGCAAGATTATGAATCTATATATGGGGCATACATGTCAAATGAGAAAATAAGAGCGGAAATAGAACGATTAGATATGGTTTATAACTCAGATAAGGAAAACTTTGACATTGGTTATAGAATAGCTAAATTAGCAATAGCAATTAACGATATGGATAAAAGCATACAAATTTTGAATGAAATAATTAACAGTGAAATGTTTAAAAAAGTCTCAGAACTGGAACTTGCTTCAGTTTTAAGAGATCTTGGAATTTCATATCATTTAAAGAATAAGAAACAACCAAAAAGTCCCAATTTTATAAAAGGGCAAGATTATCTTAAAGAAGCAGTTCAAATAAACCCATTTGATTACAATGCCTGGGCATCTTTGGGAGGTACCTACAAGAATCAGGATAATTTTAATAAAGCGTTAGAATGTTATAAACAAGCGCTTAAAGTTAATCCTGGAGATCCATATCCACTAGGTAATTATTTAGTATTAATAATCCAACAAACAGGCGATTTAACTCATGTTGAAAGAAACCATGACATGATACTCAAAGGGATTGAGAAAAGATCAAGGCAAATTGAAGTTATGGTAGATATGCCCTGGGCGTTTTTTGATATTGGGTTGTTCAAATTATTTTTAGGAAATGTCAATGAAGCATTAGATTATTATCTAAAAGGAATAAGATATAGTCCAGATATGTGGATGATTGAAACTACCTTAAATACACTAAATAGTCTAAGAATTATCGAAGATAAATTAAAACAATTCAATTTAGTAAAACAAATTTTGCTACTCGGTATGCTATTTCATCCAAATGTCAAAGAAAAAACGGATAAAGTCGTAAGTGAGTCTATCCTAAAATTGGACTCTCAAATAGATCAAAAGGAAACAAATTTTGAAGGCCCTATAGTCATTATTGCAGGGGGAACAGATGAACGTGTCGAAAGAAGCCTTGAAAATTTTAAAAATAATTTAATAGATGCATTTAAAGATTTTAAGGGTACAATAATTTCCGGTGGCACCAAAGCAGGAATAAGTAGAATTGTAGGAGATATTCAAGAGAAATATCCTGACAAAATTAGAACTATAGGTTATGTACCAAGTCATATTCCTGCACATGTAGAATTAGATAAAAGGTACTCTGCTATTCATCTTACCGGTGGAAAAGACTTCAGCATTATGGAACCATTACATTATTGGTATGATTTAATGAAATCAGGAATAGAACCTAATAAAATAAAACTTATTGGAATTAATGGCGGGGGCATAAGCGCTTTTGAATTTGTTGCTGCTATCGTATTTGGGGCACAAGTAGGCATAATGAAAAACAGTGGGCGAGCCGCATCAGAATTAATTAATGATAAGAGTTGGAAAGACCCTACTGGACAGGCGCTTGGACAAAAACCGAAAAAATTATTTAAAGTTTTAAAAAATTCCTCTGAGGATATTTACAACTTCTTAACAAAACCGTTTATAGTAGATCCAGATATTGAAAATATCCAGAAAGTGTTAATACAGCATAGAGAAAGTGGAGGAAATATGTTTGAACAAAATTTTGCAAATGAAGATGTTGATAATACCATATTTTCAGGTTTTTTAACGGCATTAGATCATATCGCAAGCGAGGCATTGAATGTAGGTGAAATTCTTTCTATAAAATTTAGAGCTGGTCATTTAACAGGAGGTTTCTTTACAAATAGGGAGTTTAAAGTCGTGTTTCTTCTCAATGAAACGCCCTCAGTAGCATTAGAAGAAAAAATAATTAATTTTATAAAAGAGGTAGAAGATAGTTTAGGAGAATACTTTCATAAACTTCACGTAGGTTGCAGGAGTTATATAGGTGGTAAAGAAATGAATGATCTTATGGCAAAACATTTCGGTGCCGAAATTTTGAAGCTTTTAGATACAGATCAAAAAACAGATCTTTTAGAAACGGATGATGAATGTGAGGAAGAACAAGAATAATATGATTCTATCTTTTTTTATTTCTTTCTAATTTACTAAATAATTCATTTTTTGCCCACAACATTCAGGAATCGATTGATAACCACATTCTTCTGAACAGCAACATAATAAATAGTCGTTTTTTATTATCATGGATTTATCACAGCATGTTGGTACTTCCTTTTCTGAGCCACATATATTACATACTAATTTATTTGACATTTTTTTCAACACCTTATGCTTTATATTATCTGAGAATAGTACAAAAATATACAAACAAAAATGAATTTCTTATGGATTATAATTAGTGCTACGTTTTTTGTTATGTAGAAAAGGTACCAAAACGATAACCATGAATGCAATTAAACTCTAACAGTTAAGATAAATTCTAATGAGAAATCTTCAATAACTATGTTTAATATTTAAAAGCTATAACATTAAGATAAATGGAGAGAGAAATTGTCAAATAAATTAACTCTTAATAATTCATTCAGACTATATGAAGAAGCGTTGAAATTAATTCCTGGAGCGATTCTAGGGATTCGTAGGCCCTATAATTTTGTTGAAGGTGAATATCCAATTTTTTTTGAATCAGCAAAAGGGGGAAAGGTAATCGATGTGGATGGTAACGAATATATTGATATGTTATGTGCATATGGACCTATTATTATAGGGCATAGGGAAGAGGAAATCGATAATGCCGTAATAGATCAAATTAAAAATAAGGGATTTTGCATGTCTTTAACCCAGCAAATACAAAACAGATTAGCTAAGAAATTAAAGGATTTAATACCTTGCTGTGAAAAGATGGTATTTGTTAAAACGGGCTCTGATGCCACTACTATTGGTATTCGCGTTGCTCGGGGTTACACAAAACGTTTAAAAGTTCTACGGTGTGGATACCATGGTTGGCATTCTTGGTGCGTCGAAGGTAAAGGTGGAATCCCTGAAAAATTCTACGAAGATGTGTATGAATTCGAGTATAACAACCTTGATCATGTTAGTAAGTTGATGCAAAAATATGGTAACAATGTTGCTGCAATTATTATGACCCCTATTAACCACCCCGGGGGTCATGAAATAGAGATGCCTGAACCAGGATATTTAGAGGGGGTTCGTGAGCTAGCTGATAAATATAATGCGCTGTTGATATTTGATGAAATACGTACAGGCTTTAGAGTTAATCTTGGTGGTGCTCAAAAAGAATTAGGTGTGATACCTGATCTCGCCG
>JAHLWT010000106.1 GCA_019057775.1 Promethearchaeota archaeon | reverse complement strand
AGATTATGAACTGAGATGACCAAAAGAATACTTTTTATTGGTGATAGCATCACTGAAGGAAAAATAGGAATCGGGTATGTTGATATAATTCAACATTATTTCCCTCAATTTCAGTGTAAAAATTATGGACGCGGTGGTGATACCTTATCTGGAGTCTTTACGAGACTTTTAAAAATTTTAAAAACACATACTGAAACATATGATATTATAGTAATTGAAGCTGGTCTCAACGATCTTTTCTTACCTTTTATCAAAATGAAGTGGAAATTCACAAGTATTAGAAAAGTAACTCCATTAAACAAGATAAAAGACTTTTATGATAAAGGATTAAGAGCGATAAGTTTGCATAGCAAAGCAAAGATAATATTAATTACTTTAAGTTGCTTAGGAGAAAACATAAGTTCTCCATTAAACCAAAAAAGAAGATTAGTAAATAATCAGATTAAGGAAATTGGTTCTAAACATGGTGCATATATAGCAGATGTGAGTTCATTCTTTGATAAGATCTTAAGAAAAAGCATTTCGAGTTATATTCTTATAGATCATCCTTTAAACTTAGTTTTCGATTACTTTAGATCAAAAAGAATGAACTGGGTGGAAAAAATAAGCAGGAAAAGACGGTTGGTGTTGACTATAGATGGCGGGCACCTCAATACTAAAGGTGCCTTAATATATGCTAAGGAGATATCCCAAATTTTAGATATGTTCTCACAGTGAAATCTCTGAATGTGATAAGTACATTTGTTCTACTGGAAGGTCTATTAGTAAAAAACTGCATTGACGAAATCGTTCATTATTTACATAAATATTGGTTCTTCTACCTTCAGAGTGAGGCACTCGTTAACCTTGAATTCTTTCATTATTTTTTATGTCATTTCTTAATTTTTATATCAGATTGATGAAAGCACTAAACACAATTGAATTATTTCGGTAAATCACTAAATTTGATCATTTTGATAATTCTTATGCTAATTTCTACTTAGTAAGTTAAGGTTAAATATTATTTTTGATTATTCATTAAAATGACAAAAATTGATAAAATAAGTACATCAGATGCTTATAACACTCTCGAATTAATCGAAGATTTGAGATATGAAGTCCAGCTTCTTTCTGAAGAGTTATCATTACTTTTTCCAGAAAGACTAGTACAAAAACGAGGTAACGCTTATTCAAATCGATTTTTGTCTCAATTGTGGGGATTGTCAATCAATTATATCTCTGCCCTCGTCTATAAGATCAAGCAAGGCTCAGATTTTGTTATTGGTAAAGAAGCATTGTTGCAGTTGCAGAAGCGGTTAGAGGAGAGATTGGGGGTTAAAGCGCTAGGGTGTTTTAGTATTATTAAAAAATACCAAGACAATAAAATAACCATATTAAAGTTCGTGGATACTTTAGAAAAAGAATTAGGGAGAGTCTCAGGGGAAATTCAAGTTACTGACGAAGAATTCGGTTTAATAATTGGCGGCACCAATGGATTTATTAAAGATATTCTCGCACGTATAAGCCAACCAACTCATATTGATTATAATCCTAATTATAAGTTTTCAAAAGAGAGATTACATGAGTTCAGGGACTTTTTATATGAAATAAGCGGGTCTCGCGCTAAGAAATGTTTTGATCTTTTGAAGAGGTACGAAACATTAAATCCTGATTTAAAAGAATATTCAAAACAACAATATACAGTTAAAAAACCTGATTACTTTAAAAATATAGAAGAAGATCCAGAAGTATCCTATTGGTTTGGCTTCTTATGTGCCGACGGCTCTCGTAGCGGAGCACCTTATCAGTTAACTATTGAACTTTCAGTAAAAGATACAGAACGACTAGAACAATTTGCTAAGACTATCCTCTTTCCCTTAGACCGTATATCATTCCGAACTAGACCTAAATGGTACAAGGGGGAGTTAAAATGGTTTCAATCTGCTCGTCTCGGGTTCATTTGCAGACCAATGGCGAAAGATATAGATGATTTAGGTTTTCAAGGCTCTAAAGCGAAGCAAAAATCTGTACCAGATTATGTAGTTCGAGCTGTCAGTAAAGCAAGAGAGGTATTAGAGCGAACAAAGGTAGATTGGTGGTTAACATTGCCTGGAAAAGTAGCTCTATCATTTCTTCTTGGTTTTTATGACGGTGATGGCCATTACGAAGGTAGTAAATATGCAGAAATTTGTTCCAGTAGTAAAGAATTTCTTGAGCACATTAAAGAACTGTTTGAGATAAAAAACAAAGTTGTCACCGGAGTAGCTCCTGGAGAAGATGCTTGGTGTTTCGATAAAAAATATGTATCGGCAGGTCTTTATACTCTTACTTTAGGTCCCAAATTATTTGACAAGATGATAAATTCCTATATAGGTAGTATGAAACGGAAACGTCCACAAAATCCCGCTAAATTTTCTAGGTGATCAATTGTTATTATTTTAAGGATTTTAGGTTCTTTAAAGTGATGATTTCTAAATCTTTGGCTAAATTATCATCGATAGGTTTGAGTGAACCTTTCTTGATTAATTTCGAAGCTTGTTCTTTAGCTCTTTTTCGAGCGGACTTAGATCCGGTCTCTTTCCAAGTGTCTCGGGACAAGCGATCTATTACAGGTCCAGCTATAAAAAGTTCTTTTCTAAAAAGCTTCAATGTAGTGGGATGTGAAAGTAATTCTTCTTTTTCATCGTAGTCCTTAAGGATGTCTGACGCAAAGGGGGTACCGTAGTCCTCTACTCCTCTTAGAAGGCGTTTTACCATTCCGATAATTTCGTTATCGATTATTAATTTTTCTATGCTTTGTGTAGATTCAAAATCTAACATACCCGCTCCGGAGATCATGTTTACTCCTGCAAGTCCTGCTAAAAGAGCCCCCATGCCCCCTTCGAATCCTGCTTGTGCGTCCGGGACTTTGGAATCGCTTAAACCCATATACGCGTGAGTAGGTAGATTCAAAAAAGATCCCATCTCGACATCCCCCAAGTTAATCATCATTGTTTCAATAGCTCCCATTGGAGTTGTACCTT
>JAHLWT010000105.1 GCA_019057775.1 Promethearchaeota archaeon | reverse complement strand
CCCTGGACAACTTCAAATTTGGTTTCGAGGAGGTTTTTCTGAACATCCTTATTGACCGGATGGATCAGAACCAGGAAATCTTCACCCGCATGATGGACGACCCGGAATTTTCAAAGCTGGTCAAGGAACACTTGGTTAAAAAGGTTTACCAACGCCTGACTGAAGTTGTACCCTGATACCATTCGCAAAATGGCTTTATTGGGCTATTTTGAGTCTGTCAATAATATCGGCGAAACATGAAGAATTTATGTTAAATCAAAAAAATAAATACCTATATTCCCCTCTCCAAGAGGGGTGTAGGGGTGTGTAATATAAACAAATATCATTTATTTTTTTGATTTACTCTACTTTTTTATGGACAAACTCAAATTAAATAGCAATGATTTTGTGTATGAACAGGGTTAACCGGGTAAAAATAATATAGATTCATTCTAAATTACCCGGTGGATGCAAAAAATTATAAATCCGTTAGCTGAGTTTTTATTGTATCTGGTATAAATTATAAAAATGGTTATGGATAATATAGGATAAGCAGTCCTAAATGTGAAATTCTTGAAGAACGGATAAACGATTAAAAAAAATAATAGCTGATAAAGAGGAGATTATACAATTACTAAAGACCAAGCCGAAAGTAGTGTGGGTTAAGGTGGAGAAGAATGATTGAATCAATTAGAAAATAAAGTTAATGCCTTTATACAATCGTAATATTAATTATAACCTAAAAAAACATGTTTATGGATACTATACTTAACAATTCTTTTTGGCTGACTATTTTAGCAGTAATTCTTGGTGGAATTATTACTTGGCTTGTATCCTTGCTATATTACAAGAAAGCTGCAATTGGTTTAATTAACGAAACTAAAGAAATTCGCAAATTATTAAATTGTGTTATTATTCTTGAGGCTGATGAAAAAGGTCAATTCAAACCTAAAATTGACGATGAAGGGAATATTGTAGGACTAATTGGATCTCTCAAAGGATCAACTAAAGGTACATCAAATGTAAGTGCTAATTTAACCTCTAAAAAATAAAAAGTGATAATACGCCCAACCAGCGTGTCATACGCCATACCGGGTAAAGTAGCAATTTGTAAGTTTCATACTATATTTAAGGTAATATTCTGTAGTTTGTAAAGTGCTCCGAAATCCGGCACGACGCATACCCACAAGCCGTTGGCGGTAATGTATTGAGATATGAAAATAGATGACCATATTTATTTTGCTCCTGACATAAAGTTAAAAGATGTTAACTTGAACAATAAAGAAGAATTGTTATATGCCTTTATGAAAAGAATAAACAGATTTTACCTAAGTCCTATAAAAATTTTAAATAAAAGCAGATTAGCTTTTTCAGCAGGAATACTTTTATTTTCTCTAATAGATGCCTTGGCAAGATATTCTTCAGGAAATAAAAGAACAGGAGAGAGAATAAAGGAATGGTTAGTTAATAATTTTTCAATTTCAAATGAAGTTGCCATAAGAGTATATGATGAATTTAGAAATGGATTAATACACGAAAGTCATATTAAAAATTGTGGTCAATTTTGTTATGAAACAACAGAACCATTTATAATAGAGCATAATTGTCTTATTGTTAATCCCTTGAGGTTACAGAGAGCAATTGATACTATTTTTCAAGGATATATGGATAAATTAATGAATGACGGAGAAACATATGAAATATTTTTAAACAACATTAAACAAGATTTTGAAAGTGAGGTTATTTTCTTTAAAAGTATTGAATGAATACAATATACCATACCGTGCATATACTTCATCTCGCCTGTATTGTGTGAAGTTTTGAAGAATTGAAATAGAAAAGATTGTTACTATATATTTCCCGTAGTTAAAATTGTTACATAAAGTTATTCTTGTCAGGAGGTACGGGAAGTTTTTGTTAGAAGATAAGCCAAATTCCATTTATAAAACATTAGTACCAATAATTATTAATATGAAGGAAGAATGTAAACTTTGTGGTTGTGAGAGTAGATTATGCAGATCTCACATAATACCAGAATTCTTATATGAAAAAATATATGACAGATCTCCAAAACGATTTTGGTATTTAAGAATGAGCAAAGATGAAACTCGAAAAAAAATCGAACAAAAAGGTCTTAGAGAATATCTATTTTGTAAAAAATGTGAAAAAAAACTTAGTGGATACGAAAAATATGCTGCTGAAATCATATACGCAAAGAATAGAAAAAGTCCTGTAATATTAAAGAATAAAGCAAGTAATAAAAATATTACAGTATATCAATTTGAAAAATTTGATTTCAAGATGTTTAGACTATTCTTATTATCAATTATTTGGAGAATATCCATTTCCAAGGAAAAGTTTAATACTATAAGTATAGCAGATGAGTATGAGACACAATTGCACGAAGCTTTAAAAAATGAAGACCCATTAGAAGAAAATCAATTTTGTTGTTTCATACAACTTATGATGAAAAATGATGATACGCCTTTTAGAGGAACAATTCTTGGTCCGTATGAAACAAGTTATAACGATAAACAGGTTATAAATATTTTGCTAGATGGATTTCTATTCAGTTTCATAATTGGTGAATTAACATTACCTCAAGGTATTTCAGAACATATGCTCAATAAAGAAGGTAAAATGTCTATAGTAAGTCGGTATATAAATGATGACCCTAATATTATGGAAGCTGCTTCATTAATGGTAACAAATTTTGGAGATTTATATAAATAAATACTGCGCCCAATAGATAAGGCTTCATGCGGTATGCCTTTCGGGCACGACCGCATATTAGCAAAATGTTATGTAAGATTTGGAAGAATTAGCTAATTTCAAATAGAATAAATCATTATTTTCTGTCATGAATACAAAAGAAAATTTAGAGCAAATTAAATTACAAATTAGAAGAAGTATTGAGGATAAGCTAATCGGCGATACACATGAAATTCAAGGTATCCAAAGAAGATTCCTGAAAATCGTAAAATGGTGGAAAGACGGTGTTGAGTTTCCTGAATATTTTGATCTTTTAAATGTCATTAAAAAGAGAAAGACTGAAATCAATGTATTTTTTAATTTATGGGCCTTGGTTGAAATTGATGAGAATACAAAAAGACAAGCAAACTTAGGTGGTAATTTTAATGATATTATAGTAAAATGGGATAACAAGACATTTGAAATTGATACTTCAAATGCAAGTTTTTTCAATTTACAAATGAGTTAATGAAATTAAGAAATCCGAAAAACAAACAACGTGATGTAGAGAAAAGGGTATAGCATAGGCAATATATGGTTTTTAACGGTTATGCCACCAGGTTTGTTACGCGGGCTTGGTAAAAATTAAAATAATTGAAGTCTAATGTGAAATAAATGCATTAGCTATATACAATCAATATAAAAGCAGCAAAAAGAAAACAAGATGAGATACATTCCCCCGAGCTTTGAAGGTACTGCCTATAATTGCCCTCATTGTGGAGCATACGCCAAGCAAGATTGGAATAAGACTTATATTTCGCCTGGAGCGGGATTTATAGAAGTTAAAACAGTACGGTTTGCCTTTTGTACTCACTGCAAAAATTATACAATTTGGCATAATGAAAAAATGAATTTCCCCAACACAGGCAATGCACCAATGCCAAATCCGGACTTACCACCAGAGATTATTGAGGACTATGAGGAGGCAAGAAATATTTTGCATCAATCTCCAAGAGGTGCAGCAGCACTTTTAAGACTGGCAATCCAAAAACTATGCAAACAATTAGGAGAAAAAGGGAAGAATATAAATGATGACATAGCTAATCTGGTCAAAAAAGGCTTGTCAGTAAAAATTCAGCAAGCCCTTGACGTAGTTCGTGTTGTTGGGAATCAAGCTGTTCATCCAGGACAAATTGATTTGAAAGATGGTATTGATACAGCAACTAAATTATTTGACCTGGTAAACATTATTGCTGATGTGATGATATCGCAACCAAAACAAATAGACTCGTTATATAGCAGCTTACCTCAATCGCAAAAAGATGCAATTACTAAAAGAGATGGGGAAAAATAGCTGCCTTCACATAACAAAAGCTAAATACAATTAAAACTGGGTTTATTCAGAACTGTTGTGTGAGATTTGGAAGAATTGTAATAATACCCGCTTAGCCGTTTGGAACGGCTAAGCGGGTAGAGTATGTTATTCTTGTCAGGGGTCCAGGGAAGTTACTATTAATATACGGGTTAACACTAAAGCCAAATTGAATGTAACCCTGACAGGGATTAGGAACCCTGTCAGGGTTTTTAAGCCAAACGAGGCGGTTTCTTTTGATTTTCTTGGAATAAATCATTGCGTTTGATAACTTTAGGAGAAGATTTTTTAATCTAATTTATGTATAAAATCTTATACCTTCAGCTAATTTTAGCTTGATGGGTTTATCTCAAAGTATTATGAACGAAAAAAAATAGGATAAGATGAACAAGAAATCTGTTGAGAAATTATTAATAGAGATAGATGATTTTTCTCGAACGAGAAACCTTCCTAAAAGAGAAATGGCACAAAAGCTGAATATTCCTTATGAGACTTTTAGAAAATGGTTTCAAAAAGGCAAAAGTAGAAAAAATCCATCCCAAAAATATATTGAGAAAATGGAAAAGTTTCTCGAATCTCGGAAAGAAACTGATACATATTGGAGAGAGCTCTGGATGAAAATTTTGGAATGGTGGAAAACTCAACATCGTTATTCTACAATAAGGGATTTGGCGGATGACATAGGCTGGGATGTACAGAATCTTACTAACTGTCTCCAAAATAAAGAGATGCCTCCAAAACTTGTGATAGAAAAGATTGCGAAGAGTGTTGGTTTTGAGATTCCAGCTTTAGATTTCATTCTTCAGGAAGCACAACGAAAGACGGAAAAAATAAAATATCTACTATTACTTTTAGAAGATGAACTAAGGTGGTTTAGAGATAGTTCGAAAGAAAGCCGGAAAATCTTAAGGGAAGCATTAGATCTTGGTGATATTGGATACATTTCGAGTCTTCTTACCATGCTGGGTGATGAGGACAAATTTAAAAGATGGGTCACCTTAACTACTAACAGGTTCAATTTTTTCAAAAAGAAGGGGTGACAGAAATGAAGAAAGTTCCAATCAAACTACATACGGCAAATGCTCTCAGATGGTTGGGAAGTTTATATCGAAACCCTGCTGACGCTATAAAGGAGCATGTGAGTAATGCTATAGATGAACACCTTAAAGCAAAAAGTCTCGGTAAGGCATTTTTAGTTTGTCGGGTAACCTATACTCTGGAAAAGGATAGAGTAATAATTGAGTATCCCTATGGAATGTCTAAAGATGAGTTTGAAAGCGCGCTTCAGCGAGTCGCTGACTCTGCAAAAAAGATCTTTGACTTTAAGCAGATAGGTCAACTTGGAATTGGAATGTTTAGCTTCCTCCAGATTGGAAGGAAATGTATATTCTTTTCTAAGAAAGATAAAGGTTATAAGACTATAAAAATTACACTTCGAGAGGGTTCTGATGATGCAGAATTTGAACCTGCGATAAAAAGACAAAGCTTATCAGATCCCGGAATTAAGATTGTTATTTCTGAACTGCTATTCGATCCCACCAAACCAAGAGGTCCCCTCTCTCCGGAAAAACTCAAAAAGGTATTTGCTGAAAAATTTGACCCATTCCTGAAAGAGGGTTCACTTCAAATTGAGATTTACTCCAAAGGAACTACCTATATGGTAAAGCCACTAAAGATAAAACTTCCCAAAATAGGCGAAAGTTATAAGGACTGGCCCCTCATAAGAGATCGAAATAAAAAATTTTCCTTGGAATTATATTTTGATCCATCTGGAAAGGGAACAGTTAGCATTCGACATATGTGCGTCGTGATTGTTGATGATTTAAAGACCTTGTCTGCATACGGCTTAGAGGAAAGCATTTACGCGAATGGGGATATAAAGGGATTTATCGATGCTGATTTCCTAAAACCTCTCCCTGCTAGGACAGGATTTGAGGAAAATGATGATTGGATAAGTCTACTTGATGAACTCGATAGACTCTGCCCATCAATCGAAACAGAGGTTGAGAATCTTAAACAGGAAGAAGCTGAGAAGAAATTGACTGAGATTCAGAAAAAAGCTATTGAATTAGCAAGGGACATCTTAAATACCGAGGAGTTTAAAGACTTAGAGTTATTGGAAGGATTGGGACGAAAACCTCCTGAACCAAGACTTCCACCTAATGGTTTTGATTTTGTGCCTTCTTCAATTAGGATCGAATCAGGAAAAAGTGGAAATCTTCCTTTTAAAGCTTTCGTGCCCAATGTAGTTCCAGATAGTAGCCTGGTAACATTCAGTATTAGCAATTCTTCTTGTGTCGAATTAATAACACAGAGTATATTACTTAAGGCATCTGAAGCTGATAAGGATAGGGTTGTTACTGCTCACGTTTCCTTTGAAGGTAAATCAAAAACTACCGCTCCAGCCATATTAACTGCAACAACAGGAGAATTAAAGACAGAAGCCCATGTTCGAGTCGCAGAACCTGAACAAGCAAGAGAACCTAAAGGACCTGGGAGAGATAAAGAAGGCCCACGAATTAACTATGTAGAAAAATCTTTTGAGGAAGGTGCATCTAAACATAGTAGATACATTTCAAGAGTCATTGAAATTAACGATCTCAATGAGGATTACAAACAAGAGGTACACAATGGATCAGAACAGACACAACTTACCTATGCTACACTTATGATTGGGAAAGAAACTATAGCCTATAATGATAAAAGTGGAGCCGCTGATGACTATCTCGAAAAAATACTCTCTTTCTATTTTAGATTGAAGAATAAACTAACTGGTACTTCGCGAAGTATCGTGAAGAGCCCTCGTGGACGGCCAAAAAAGAGTATTTGAAAAGGAGATTTCCAATGATGGTAAAGTGGCAGAGATAAGATAATAAGCAAAACGGCCGCCTAACACAGCATAAAAGGTTCGCACCTAACGACATTCACCCAAATTTTTGCTTCGCAAAAACTTCTTTTATGCTGGGTACGTTATATGAGTTTTGAAAAAATTGAAAATATTCCCGCTAAGCAGTTCCAAACGGTTAAGCGGGTATGGCATGTTATTCTTGTCAGGAGTTCCGGGAGATTTTTTACTATAGTGCCGTTGTGTGCCATTGAAAAATTAAATCATAAGAGATTAATGATGAGAAAAGTAATAAGAATCCTGTCCTTTCTCGGTTTGATTGCATCGCTATACTGGTGGTATAAAGCTCAAGAAAAGGAAGAGCCTGTTGTCGGAATCATTATAGCGGGTGTCGCTTTTTTGGCATCATTCGTCAATGAGAATAAAGAAAAGCTGAAATTTCAAAAGAATCAATCCCTAATGAAAAAAGTGAGAACTCGTATCCATAATGAATTAGAAAATATTCGTAAACAGGCCAATAGCTATAAAATATATAGTAGTGCACTCCATAAGAAGGCGGTTGAAGTTGACTCATGGGAATTACTTGAAAGAGACATTCAAGAATTAGTAGAAAACAGAATTTTTACTTGGCGAAGTAAAAAACTCATCAAATATATCAAGAAAAAAGACGCCAAAAGAGCCCTCAAAGCTCTTGAAGTTCTTCAAAGAAAATTGAGCAAAAAAATAATATAATGGCTGTAAACAAACAGTTTGAGTCAGGCGCACAACAGCACCATTATATGGGATTTGAAAGAATTAAAAATATAAGAAAACAGGTAACAAATCAAATTTGGGATATTATACACACTATTTATGGATAATAATATGGTGAAAAAAATAAATTAGGAGGAAAATATATATGGGCATGAATCCATATGATTTCTATTGTGCATTTGTCGAAGAAAACTATTATGACTTTTGCAATGAACCAGATAATGTTAGAAAAGGCATAAATGCTGCGGTTAGCGCCTTTCATATGGCAGATCAATATTTTAATTATTATGAAAAAAATGATCCAAGTAAAATTTCTGGCTTCAAGGATCGAATAGACTTTTTAAAATACTTGGCAAACCAATCAAAATATTTTACTGACATTCAAAGTATAGCTAATGCATATAAACATTTATACTTAAATAACAACCTATCATATGTGTCTATCGCATCCACAGGCTGTATTGAAAGTATAATATTTGAAAAAGATGGAATTACTGTTGATGGATGTGGTCAAGATGATAATGGAAAATTTGTGGTTATTTATACGACAAAAAATTCTAAAAAAATCAAGTTACTTGAGGCGTTGGAAGAAGTTGTTAGCATGTGGTCAAAAATTTTGTAATACATGCCTAACAACTCAATCCAGCGGACTTTTCCCGCCGCTTCGCTTTGGGAAAAAGCCTTACCGATGAAATCGGCAGGGCTTTTTTTCTCCCAGTTCATAGCATAATTTTGTAAGTGCAATACAGCAACATCTATGCGATATAACTCAATATCGCTAAAAAATGAGACTCTTTCGGTTTGAACATGGGAAGCCCGACTCGAAAAGGCCTATTTAAAAATCCTTTGAACTCCCTATTCAATTGTAACCTGAATAATTCATAAACTTTTACGATATCATTGTAAGCTACTATGTATAAACTAAATAGTAAAAACTGTATAAAAAACTTTGTTTTATAGCAAAAAACGAAAATGTTTATTTTTAGTAGATTTTTCATTTTTCATGAATAATCCAAGGTAAATAGAGAGAAAAAATAAGTATCCAAATAATTAACAAAAATTATAGAAATATTTCTCTTATCACAATTTTTATAACAATAATACATATTTTTTGTACTGTCAGAAATATTTACTATATTTGCACCAGTTCTTTGAAATGAAATTTTTAGTAGCTGATTAGAAGTCCTGAATTTTTAGGTGCATTAAGCACGGCAGATTTATCTGCTTTAATGGTGGCACAAGTACTCTTGTTTACTATAGTTCCACTACTGCCCATCACTCATCTTGTGTAAAACAATATGTATGCTTGGGCAAGGTCAAATGGGGGGAGTAGAGCAAACTACGCTGAACAGGCATATCGGCAATGGGCAAGGCGATATTGCCTGCACAACTAAAATTTCAGTATAATGAAGAAAAAATCTTTTCTTAAAAAGTTTGTTCGAAATTTCGAACAACAAATTGTACGGTCAAAGAACCGTGGTTTGCTGTCAGAGTTTGACGTCACTATCCTTGAAGATTGTTTAGAACTCTTAAATGAGGCTTTACAGACCCAGGATGAAGAACAGCAGAAAATGCTGCTTCTTGAAGTGACAAAAAAGCTGCTATTATTAACCAATCCTAACAAGATTGGTCGATTAATAGATTAATGACATTCTCCCATTTTATACTCTGATTATTATGAATATAGGAAAAACCATATCAGAAACTCGTAAGAAAAAAGGACTTAAGCAGATAGAACTGGCAAAGCTCTGTGATATTTCACAGTCCTATTTATCTAATATCGAAAAAGGGAATAAAGAACCTCATCTTTCTACCCTTCGTGTTATTAGCAAGGCCCTTGATGTACCGCTACCAGTATTATTCTTTTTATCAATTACTGATGAAGATGTACCTACAGAGAAAAAAGAATTGTTGAATTTTATTTCTGCCAACTTTTCTCCTATACTGGAAAAAAATTTTATAGGATAATGTTATCCACGAAAGGATTATCATATCTCCTAGGGATATCACGTGATGAAATTCAAGAGGTGGCAGGAAATTCTTCACATTATTACCAAGAATTCACTAAACAGACTATTAAAAGAAACGGTAAGGTAAAAACAAGAATAATTGAGCCAAGCACAGGTGAGTTAAAAAGAATACAGAAAAGGATAAAATCAAAAATATTAGAACGTTTAATTAAAGAATCAAAAGGATATACCTTACTCTATGGTGGTATAAAAGGCAAGTGTAATATTGATAATGCTAAGATTCACCAAGGTAAAAAATATCACTTCTGTACTGATTTAAGAAACTTCTTTCCGTCTATTACCAATAACCATGTTTTTAATTGTTTCAGGAGTTTTGGCTACTCTACAAAGAATGCTTCGATAATGACAAAACTTACGACCACAAAAGGACATTTGCCCCAAGGAGCCCCAACAAGTTCTCATCTTGCCAACCTAGTTTTCTTAAAATACGACTTAAAATTATGGAAGCTATGTGAAAAATTAAATATAGTATATACCAGATTTATTGATGACCTAACTTTTTCTTCACAGAATGATTTCAAAAAAGTTACGTTTGAATTACTAAATGTCATTGAGGATAGTCCATATAAAATTAACCACCGTAAAACCTTTTATTCTGATAAACCAGTTGAAGTAACAGGAATTGTTGTAAAACAAAACAACCTTGATATTACAGACGCTTTCAAGACAAAAGACGAAACACTATTAGAAGATTCTTCAAAGCAAAGTAGAAAAGTCTACAGAAAAAGAATAGAAAACGCTTAGGTTTATATTTGTTCCCTAAGGAAGTTCAAAAAATCTTCCTTCATCTATTATTAATCTTAGGTTATATATTTCAACACTGCCAACTGCTATAAAAACCTAATATAAAATACCGGGCTTTGTTGAACACTTTATTCTTCAGGAATATTTGGAACAGGTTTTCCTTCAAGTCTGTTTTTTACATGCTTGACAATAAGATCCACAAAAACAGATATATCCTGTTCGACACTTGCCTTTTCAAGAGCGTCCATATATTCATCCCGATTTTCAAGTGAGATAACTGTCCATGGATATCCGCCTGAAGCTAACATGACATTCATCAGGAAGCGGCTAATTCTTCCATTTCCATCCATATAAGGATGCAGATAAACAAAGACAAAATGTCCAAGTACTGCACGAACCGAAGGTTCTTTTTCCTCTTTTAATAAATCAAATAATGCAGGCATCGCATCTCTAATGGCTACAGGACTTGGTGGTATATGCTTAGAACCTTTAATGTAAACCGGACTGTTTCTGTATCCAGCCAAATCTGATGCTTTTAGTATTCCGGCAGCAACACTGGGTGCAAATAATTCACGATACCATTTACCATGGTCATTATCTGCAATGTCGCCTGAATCTTTTCCTTCCAAAATTTCTTTAATACTGGCCTTAACAGTCTGAAAAGCTTGCCAGTACCCCCTGGCGGCCATAGCATCTTTCTGCTGTCTATCCCCTTCATTTTCATCCGGATTCCAATTGCCACTCCTAACTTTTTCAATTAATTCAGGAGTAACATTATACCCTTCAATTGACAATGAATGATAAGCATCGGTAACATATATGTCATCAACTTTTTTTAAATATTCATTAATATCTTTGGGTAAACCAGTCGATTTTGGAAATTTTTCAATTACAGAATTCCTCATCTGTTGCCACATCAATTTAATTCTATTTACGTAAGGCGAGGTTTCACGGGTATTAAATAATGTAGGTAATTTTTCTTTAAATGGGTCATCCTCACGCACATTATAATCTGCACTTTTCATCCCCGCTATAATTTCATTTGCTATTCGTTCACGATCAATGTTGCGAAAAGCTCCTGCCAATCGTCCTGCAATTATGCTATGACCTCCATCAAGAAGCTTGGCAAGAATTTCCGATGAATCTTTAACAATGGCAAGAGCCGTTCTTGCATCAGTAGGATATTGAGAAAAAAAGTTTGGAGAACATGCTATTAGCGCAGAGGTTAATGAGAATAAATTTACTCCATC
>JAHLWT010000104.1 GCA_019057775.1 Promethearchaeota archaeon | reverse complement strand
GCATATAATCACCCCAACACGACTCAGATCACTTTTATTTGAATTTAGATATTCAGCTATGTCGGCAGCTCCAGACTCGAAATCACCCCAATTGGTGCCTCCATAAGCGTTAAATTGGCAATGCGTTAGATGGAATGAAACGTCCCTTCCTTTTTTCGCTTGTATCTTATCTATAGCTTTAAATGTTTCAAGCGTATGCTCTTTATTCCCGGGATGTCCTAGATTGTTAGCATGAACATGAATATTATGAGGTAATTTTAGTGTTTCATTAACTTTGGTTAAACTTTCAATAATTTCCCGTGGTGTTACTTCAAAGTGGAAAACATTAGAATCTAAACTATCAACATTCTTACCCCATGCCCAATTTTCAACACCACCAGGATTTACAATTTTAATGGCATACCCTTTAGTAACTTTCAAGATCCAATTAATATATGCTGCGAGTTTCTCATATTCTTTATTTTTAATGAATTCGAGACAAAACCAATTGTTTCCAAATAAGGGGAAGGCCGCTTTATCTATTATAGGAATGTCTAAAAATTCTTCATGCGTGTGGCGAGCTTTAAGTAAAGGCATTGCGGGTTCAACCACAGTTGTATATCCTAGTCTAGCATAGCGATAACCAGTAACCCATGTAGATGGTACAGACCATCCTGTTCCACTACGCGTTAATTTTGTTCTTTTTTCATTAAATTCTGGAAGTTTATCCTCTGGGCGAAATTGACGTCCAGCATTTACTTTAGTTCCAGCAATATGGGAATGTATATCAACTCCACCAGGCATTACAATCATACCCGAGGCATCAATAACTTTTGCATCTCCGTTAACTTTATCTACAAAAATCCCATCTTTAATGTGAATTTCCTTTTTCTCACCATCAATATCATTTAATGGGTCATATACAATCCCATTTTTTATAATTAGATCTTTCATTGTAATATTCCCTTAGGTTTTCTATAAGTTATTTAAAAATATTATTAGTAACTTTTAAAATTAATTCTGATAGATTAAAGAATCTATTATTTTTATAAAAATTTACTAAACATAGTACCAATATCGTACTTTATTTTTGTTTAAACTTAAATAAGAGTTTTTTCTCTTAATAAATTAACTCTACGGGTATAAAAAAATGAAATAAAAAGAGTAATTAGAGCGGAGAACATCTCAATAGTAGTTATAGTCTTTTTATCTCTAAAATGGGCTTTGCCATATGGTAAAAATCTTTATTGTGGACGATGATCACTCACTCCAACGGCTTTATGGATTAATATTAAGAGAAGCTGGTTTTGAGATTATTGATACAGCCATTAATGGAAAGGTTGCGGTTGAAAAATACAAGATTTTTAAAGAAAAACCTGATTTGATCTTGATGGATCACCGTATGCCAATAAAAAATGGATTAGATGCGATGATTGAAATTTTAGAAATAGAGAATAGTACAAAAATAGTTTTTGCTAGTGCTGATATTAGTATAAAGGAAAAAGCTTTATCATTTGGAGCATGTGCCTTTCTTGATAAACCCTTCAAAATGCAAGGATTAATAACAACTATTAAGAATTTAACAGAAAAGCTAATTGTTAAAAGCTAATTCTTGTAGTTTCTATTTATTTTTATAAAATTTAAGTAATTTTTCAATATCAATTGGACCATTTATATTAATTAGACTTACTAAATTTCTATCTAATGGTTGGATTGAATCCTCGACAGAAATATAATTAATATTCCATGTCTCTTCTAATAAATGGTTTAAATTAAATTCTCTATTTATAAGATTCTCCCTTGCTCTTTTAAGAGTCTTTTCTATGGGGTAAATAGCAAATAAAGGCTCTAAAAAACCATTATTCCATTTAGGAATAGTACAATCGAAAGAGCTAGAGGTATCTATTAATAATCTGACGACTTCCTTTTTAATGAGGGGTGAATCTCCAGATAAAATAAACACCTTTTCAAATCCTAAACTATTCAATTCTTTTAAGGCGGTGTACACACCAAGAATGGGGGAATGTATTTCAGGATAGGGGAAGTATTCTCTATCATCAAAAAGGAATGTAATGTTTTCTGGAAAATTAATTTCTTTTCTAAATGAAAACAATTGTTCTTCAGAACTAGAGACTAAAAAGATTTCTTCATCAAAATTTGACAATGCCTCAATTTGGTGCAATATAAGCGATTTTTCTTCAAATTTAAACCTTATTTTTTCTGTATTAAATCTTGAACTTTTCCCACCGATTAAAATGGCGATAGCTAAATACTTTGACTTTTTAATTGTCATTATTCATTTTATATAATTTAAATCTATTATTTGGAGTTAATTTTTTTAATAAATACTCCAAAAATTGAAAATATCGTAATATGTGCATAATGTTAAAGTTAATAATAAATTTTTATACTTGAGATAATCATATGTAATTGTTGATCTCAAATAGATCAATGTTATATATAACCTTACATCTATTAATTATTAAAATATTATATTAGAAAAAAAAAAAATTTTATTACATTGTCAAAATAGAACAAAATGTGAAAAATTATGGGAGCTGGAAAGATTTTATGCATTCTTGGAGGAATTTTAGCCTTAGCTGCAACACTATTCTTCTCTTTTTATACTTTTCTTGGATTACCAGGTTATGGTATAGGAATATTTATGAACTTTATGGATATCCTTGATTCTGGTGAAACTTTATATATAATTATTTTATTTGTATATGCTATCGGTGTAATTTCAGGTGTTTTTATCTTAATAGGTGCCAAAGTACGCGCCCTCGCTATCATTGGTGCGATTTTTGCTCTTTTTCTTGGTGTTATGCTACTTTTAGTTGTAGGCCTTGAAATAGACTTGGGTGACGATCTGAATTTATCTGTATTAATGTTTGTAGAAGATGCTTTGGTTGATGGAATTATACCATTTGATATAGAGCTTGGTTTAGGCAATCCATTTCTTGTTCTGAATTTGGGTACAATTCTCCTTCTTGTTGGGGGAGCACTAGGACTAATTGGTGGAATAATAGGCGGCGATGATTTTTAAAACCTAAATATTCAAACCTTTTTTTTTTTATTCTTTTTATTTTTTTGTTAACAGTCATCATATTTTGTCAGTAAATCAGTCATTTCAATTTTTCAATATCCTCTAGAGAATTGATATTAATAAATGATAATAATTTTTTATCTATGGGTTGAAAACATTTCTCTATTGAAATGTAATTGGTATTCCAAGAAGGGCTTATTAAATTAATGAGTCTATAATCTTTATTTTTTAAATTTTCTTTTGCAGTAATTAGAGCTTTTTGGATTGGATAAATCGTGCACAAGGGTTCTAAAAAACCATTATTCCATTGGGGTATACAACAATCGAATTTCTTGGAACACTCAATTAAATAATTAATAACTTTATTTTTAATTAATGGGACATCACAGGATAAAGCGAGAGTTTTTCTAAAACCTAAATCATTTAACTCTTTAAAAGCTGAGTATAATCCAATTAAAGGAATTTGTAAGTTTTTTTCTGAAATATCCTTATTCTCATCAATAATAAATGCTGTTACATTCTTAATATCAATGGCATTAACATATTGTTGAACCTGGCCTATTGATCTTGCGACTATAAAAATATCATGGTCAAATTGGTGAAGGGTTTCAAGTTGAAAAGATACTAACGGTTTACTAAGAAATTTAAAAAGCCCCTTATCACTCCCAAATCGACTACTTTTACCTCCAACTAAAATAATGAAGGCAAGATTTTTTTTTTGGATATTCGTTTTTTACACTTTATTTGATGAGTTTTTTAATATTCTATTAGACTAATAATTAAAAACTATTTATGATTTTAATTATTTGAAGGTACTAAAAATAAGCGACTTATTCTTTTCTCATAATGTTTTCTACAAAAAAGGAAAATAGAATGCATGAAAAACCTAGAGAGCATTGTGCAATATTTGGTGTAACGAGTAACGATATTGGGTTTTCAGTGTCAAAACTGTTGTATCAAGGTTTAGTTGCCTTACAACATCGAGGGCAAGAATCTGCAGGAATTTCTATTTTAAAAACAGGTGGAAAGATATATACCTATAAAAAAAATGGATTAGTTTCAAAAGTATTGCAACCTAAGATTCTCTCTCAGTTTTGGGGAAATATAGGTATAGGACACAATAGATATGCTACAACAGGGGCAATAGGGTATAAATCTACTGATTATCTTCAACCATTTCATTTTAAAAATAATGAATTAGAATTTTCTTTAGCTTTTAATGGTACAATTGCTAATTTTAACGAAATTAAGAAAGATATGGATGAAATGGGACGTGTTTTCATTACTGACACTGATACAGAAGTAATGGCACAATTAATAGGATCCATAGCATCAGGGACTGAAGATTGGCCTGAAATTTTAAAAATAACAAGCAAATTATTAGATGGTTCCTATTCTCTAGTTGTAATGACCATTGATGGAGATATTTATGCAATGAGAGATCCATTAGGATTTAAACCTCTTTGCTTAGGAGAGATCAAAAATTCTACGAGGAATTTATATTTTATCGCTTCTGAATCCTGCGCGATTGATGCTGTTGGAGGTAATTTCTTAAGAGATGTTAAACCCGGAGAAATCGTACATTTAAGCCATCAAAAAGATATTCATTCTGAAATGATAATAAAATCGAGTCGAACTGCTTTATGTCAGTTTGAATTTGTTTATTTTTCACGTCCAGATTCAAACATAGATGGTGTGTCAGTTGCAGAAGCAAGATTAAGATTAGGAATAAATTTAGCCAAGAAAGACCCTATCTTAGATGATGCCGAAATAAAAAATAATGCAATTATAGTTCCGGTCCCAGATTCAGGAAGAAGTGTTGCTGTTGGATATGCTAAAGAAGCAGGTTTACCTTATGAAGAAGGTTTAATGAAAAATAGGTATATTTGGCGAACATTTCTTATTCCTGGTCAAAAACGTCGTAAAGCAGCTGTTCGAGAAAAGCTTAATCCAATTAAGAGTGTAGTTGAGGGAAAAGATGTAATCTTACTTGATGATTCTATAGTGCGTGGAACTACCACTCAACAAATTGTAAAACTACTCAAAGAGAGAGGAAGAGCGAAACGAGTTCATTTGAGAATAAGTTGTCCTCCAATTATCAGTCCTTGTTATATGGGAATTGATTTTCCAACAAGAGGTGAATTAATTGCAGGAAGACTTCAAATGATTTATGGAAAAGATTATATAGAAGAAATAAAGAAAGAGACAGGTGCAGACTCATTGTTATACCAAACTAAAGAAGGTTTAACACAAGCTCTACGTAAAACTGAAAATCAATTATGTATGGCATGTTTAACAGGAATTTATCCTCTAAAATCTGTTGAAAAATTAGCAGAAATGGAAAAATCAATTTCAGAAGGAAGACGTACTACTTGCAGCTAACCTTATTCTACACCATCCCAACAATAGGTACATAGTTTTTCTTTTGGCAAACCAATTGCTTTGACTAAGTCTTCAAGTTTCTGGTATTGTAAAGTCGTTAATTGTAATCTTTTACGAATAATGTCAACCATAGCCTTGTAATTATCAGATTCTGGATCAACATAATCGGCAGGATCTTCGATATTCCTTCCGATTAATTCTTTTATAGCCCAACGTCCAGCTAAATCTAGCTCTGAACGAGATCGTGAAAAATTTAGAAACTTACAGCTATAGACAAGTGGAGGGCAAGCCGGCCGCATATGCACTTCCTTAGCTCCATTTTCATACAACCTTTGAATTGTTTTTCTCAGTTGAGTTCCCCTAACAATAGAATCTTCACAAAAAAGCAAGCGTTTATCTTTAATAAGCTCCTTAATAGGAATCAATTTCATTTTCGCAACTAGATCTCTTACAGATTGGATTTGAGGCATAAAACTTCGAGGCCATGTAGGAGTATATTTTACATAGGGTCGGGAAAAAGGGATCTTAGCTTCATTCGCGTAACCTAATCCATGGGCTGTACCAGAATCAGGAATACCCGCTACAAGATCGATTTCCAAATCATTTTTTTTTGCTAAACACGAACCACATTTATAGCGTACTACTTCAACATTAATACCCTCATAACTTGATGCGGGGTATCCATAATATACCCATAAAAATGCGCAAATTTGCAACCGGTCTCCTGGAGGGACTTTTTGTTCAAGTCCGTTCTCATTTATGAAGATTACTTCACCTGGTCCAAGAAATTTAATTGTTTTATATCCGAGATTTGGAAATGCGCATGTTTCCATTGTTACTGCATAGGCTTCAGATTTTTTCCCTATAATAAGTGGAGTTCTCCCCAATTTATCCCTAACGGCATAGATACCTTCATTTGTCAATATAAGTAATGTACATGATCCATTAACCATTTCTTGAACTTTCTGTATTCCGTCTTCAAATGTAACACCTTGACTAATTATTGTTGCAACCATTTCTGTAGGATTTATTTCACCTCCATGCATCTCTGAAAAATGTGATCCGTTATCCAAGGCTTTTTTAGCTAAATCTTCTAAATTATTGATTTTCCCTACTGTTACGATGGCAAAAACGCCTAAATGTGAATTAATTATTAATGGTTGATCGTCATAATCGCTTATTACTCCTATCCCTTTATTACCATGCATTTTTTTGATATCTTTTTCAAATTTCGACCTAAATTGAGTTGTCGTGATGTTTTTAATAAATCTTTGGAAACCTTCTCCATTTTTTACTGCTAATCCTCCTCTTCTTGTACCTAAATGTGAATGATAATCTGTCCCGTAAAAGAGATCTTCTAAACAATCTTCATTATTTGAAAAAACTCCGAAAAGCCCACCCATTATACATCAACTATATGGATCAGTATTTTTAAAGTAAATTATTAATCTGATATGGTTTGAAAAAGCCAAAAGCCATAAAGTATCTTACAAGTGAGTCCAAAATGTTTTAAAAATGTATTTTACTTATCATTCATGGGATTAAATTTGAAAATTCCTCCTATCAATTGACCTGTGCTAAT
The DNA here is from genome assembly GCA_019057775.1 of Promethearchaeota archaeon. The sequence continues at coordinate 4,773 of JAHLWT010000104.1, read as the reverse complement.
ACCAGCATCTCCCGGAGGAATCAAGTTGTGTTCTAAAAATTGAAATCCCTCAACAGATATATCTTCTTTTATTGTTTTGGAAATTGAATAATTATACGCAACACCTCCAGTTAGGCCTATCTTAATAATCCCCCTTAATTCAGCGATTTCCTTCGCTATTCTTGAAAAAGCTAAAGCTAATTCTGTTTGAAATTTGGCTGCTATATCTGAAGGTTTATTCATTTTATTATTAACTAAATTAATGAGATCTAATACCAATTTTGAAGTATTTATTACAGAGACTCCATTTTTCTTTTTTATTTCAATATCAAGCTTAACTGCATCTTGATTTCCCTTTGACGCTAACCCCTCAAGCCTCATAGCAGGTTCTCCTCGATATGTCTTAATATTTGAAGCTCCTAATATATATGACACCGCATCAAGAACCCTACCCGAAGAACTTGATAACGGAATGTTTTCAGAGGGAAATTCCATATTTACAGCTTGAAATTGTGAAATAAGAGTTTTGAGTTCTGCTTCTTTATATTCTAAATCTTTTGCTAGCTCCAATTTATTAAAAATCTTTGATGCTTCTTCAAAACTAGATGCTTTTAACACTATTGAAGCAAGCATTCGAGCTGGATATTTAGTACACCTATCTCCTCCAACCATTGGTTGATATTCTAACTGGCCAATTCGTTCATAGCCATCGTAAGATGATACTAAAATTTCCCCACCCCAAACATTCCCATCATCTCCCAAGCCAACTCCATCCATAGCTATTCCAACAATTTTTTCATCTTTTTTGACTTGATTCTCAGCCATCAGACTTAAAATATGAGCAAAATGATGTTGAATTGGATAAGCCACAGCTTTAAATTGGTCTGATAATTCGTTAGCTAGTTTAGAAGTAATGAACAAGGGATGCAAATCGCAAGCTACAAATTTAACTTCTGAATCATTAACTTGTAATAGATTTTTCATGTGAAATAATGCTTCTTTTAAAAAGTCATAAGTTTCAAGATGGGTAATATTCCCGATATGTTGAGTTGGAAAGATTCGATTTCTCCTTAATAAAGCTCCAGTAGTAGCTAATTCAGGACCAGTAGCTATAGCGCTTAGAATATCTACCTTAAATGGCAACGAAAGATATTCTGGGACAAAACCTCGTGATCGTCGCATTAATTTTATTCTGTCATTATGAAGTCGTAAAACGCTGTCATCGATTCTCTGAAAAATTGGTCTATTATGAAGTAAAAATCCATCAGCTAAATCTTTTAATTGGTTGAAGATTCCCTCATTTTCTATTGCCATCGGGATAGAAGATTTATTTCCGCTAGTATAAATTAGAGGTCTTCTTCCTATATAGTCAAATAATAGGTAGTGAATACCAGAATAAGGTAAAATTATTCCTATATTGTTTAAGCCAGGAGCTATGTAGTTACTTATCAATGAATCTTTAATTACACTCTTTCGTTCCAAAAGAACTATTGGTCTTCGGAATGAATTTAAAATTTCTTGTTCTTTAGTTGAGATTTTTAAAAATTGATCAATTAAATCTAAATCTGGAACCATAACGGCAAAGGGTTTGTGTTTTCTTTCGCCTTTTCTCTTACGTAGTTTGAGAATAACATCATCATCTTCAGCTAAACAAACTAAGTGAACCCCACCAATTCCTTTTACTGCTATAATATCCCCTTCTTTTATTCTTTGAACTGTTTCTCTTAAAGTTTGTTCTGTTGACTTACTTTCAATTATTTCTTTTTGCTTATTATAAAACTTATAATGAGGGCCACAAACTGCACAAGCAAAAGTCTGGGCATGAAATCTTCTATTATTGAAGTTTGAATATTCGTTTAAACAAGATTCTGGTTCCGCTTTTTCACAGAAGGGAAATTTAATCATTGTACTTCGTTCTCTATCATAAGGTAATTCAGTAACTGTTGTAAATCTAGGTCCACAAATGGCACATGCAATGAAGGGATATTGATAATACTTCTTTAAGTCTGGGTTTCGCATATCTTTTAAGCAATCCTCACAAATCGCAATATCTGGTGGTAAAGTTAAACTAATACCTCGTCCTTGTTCGCTATTTTTAATATCAAGGCTTGAAAATGTCCTTTCAGAAGGTAATTCTTTCCTCTCAATTTTTTCTATAAAAGATATTTTTGGACGGTCTGACTTAACTGATTCTATAAATTTATTTAGGTTAACCAAAATTCCTTGTAACACTAATCTAACTCCAGCATTACCACGATTAAGAATATATCCTTTTAGATCATATTTTCTTGCTAAATTAAAAAGAAATGGTCTAAAACCAACACCTTGCACAATTCCAGAAATGTTAATTTCGAATGTCTTTATGGCTTTCAAGAAAATATCTCAAAATAAAAGTTATTCCCAACTTGTTAAATTTAATACTAACAAAGTAAAAAAAATTAATGTTTTATTAGTATAAGAAATAAAATCCCAAATTAGGTAATTAGGATAATACAATAATTCAGAGATTAATTTATGACGCAACAAAGCTTAAGGGGGATATATGATAATTCATTTCCATGGTCAATTTAATAAATCCAAATTAGTTGGTATTTTTTAAACTTAATCACTGTGGTATTTATAAAAAATATTACAAGTGCCTTCTTGTGAAACCATACAAGGACCAATTGGGTTGATTGGAGTACATTTTTCTCGAAATAATTTACACTCATAAGGATAGAGTTTTCCAACCATTATTAAATGACATGAGCAATCAGGGGGAATGTCTTGAGATTTTTCTATTTTTATATCAAATTTTTTGTCAGCATCGAATGTTGCATATTCTTCTTTAATCACTAAACCACCATCGAGTATTCTCCCTATCCCCCTCCACGGAGATGAGACAGTTTCAAATACAGTCTTAATTATCTCTTGAGCGATCTTATTTCCTTCTGGTTTCACAACTCTTGAATATTCATTTAATGTATCAAATTTCTTATCTCTTATTTGTTTTAAAAGCATTAGAATTGTTAATAATACATCGTTTGGCTCAAATCCCGCGATAACATTGGGAATTCTATAACCTTGGGAATAAATTTCATATGGTTTAAGACCAATAATAGTAGAAACATGTCCTGGTGAGATAAAACCATCAATTCTCAATTGTGATTGGCTCATTAGAAGTTCTAAAGCTGCCGGAATTAATTTATGGGCACAAATAACAGAAAAATTAGAGGGAGGACCCGATTTTATTTCATATCCAATCAATGGAGCTGTAGTTTCAAAACCTATTGCAAAAAATATCACTTCTTTATTTGGATTTTCTCTGGCAATTTTAACCGCATCATTTGGGCCATAGACAATTCGAACATCAGCACCTTTTGCCTTAAGTTCAGCTAGAGAAATATTTGTGGCAGGAACTCGTATCATATCTCCAAAAGTAGTTATTATCGTGTCTTTTCGTTTTCCAAGCTCAACTGCTTTATCAATATCTGCAGCAGGACAAATACATACTGGGCAACCGGGACCTGATAATATTTCGATTTCTTTAGGTAATAAGGTTCTTAGACCATACTTTGAAATTGTATGCTCGTGTGTGCCGCATACATGCATAAATTTAATCGGTCTATTGATGTCTTTCATTAGTTTATTGATTGATCCTATGATCTTACTTGTAAATACCTTACTTTTAAGGATAGTTAATCCAGGAACATTCATGATATTATCTAAACCAAATTTTTTGAAAGTTCAGCAAATTATAATAAAGTAAATTATCTTTATTTATAGTAGAAATTATTTAAGATATTTTTTCTCTATAATTAAAATATTTTCAATATAAATTAGAAGTGATACAAATTGAATAATAAGATAGAATTAAATGAGGAGATTAAAAAAAAAATAATTTCAATTTTAATAAAGCATGGTATTAAAAAAATATTAGTTTTTGGATCTTATGCCCGCAATGAAGCAACACCAAAAAGTGATTTAGATCTAATTGTAGAGTTCCCTGAAGGAACGAGTCTATTGGATCATGTGGGTATAGAGATTGAATTATCAGAATCTTTAAATATGAAAATTGATCTATTATCTCGAAATGGGATAAGCCCATATATTAAAAATCAAGTATTGAAAGAAGCAATTGTGATTTATGAATGAATGATAAAAATTACCTCTTTTTAAGTCATATACTTGATTCATGTGTGCACATCATAGAATTTACTAAGAATGTTGATTTTGAGACTTTCAAAAGGACAAGATTAATTCAAAGTGCTGTAATTAGAGAACTTGGAATTATTGGAGAAGCTACAAAGAACCTTGCAGATGATATAAAAAAAACCTTTATAAGTATACCTTGGATAAAAATAGCTGGAATGAGAGATAAATTAATTCATGGATACTTCACGGTGGATCTAAAAGAAGTATGGAACACTGCTAAGAAAGACATATTTACTCTTAAAATGAGTGTTGAGAAAATATTAAGTGTAAAAGATAAGGATGAAAATAATGATTAACAAATCCGTGGAATTGGCTCACCCGATAATACTTCGATTTCTTTGGGTAGGAGCGTTCTTAATCCATATTTAGAAATTGTATACTCGTGAGTTCCACAAACATGCATAGTTTTAACTGGTTTATTAATATCTTCCGTTAATTTATTGATAGTCCTGATTATTTTACTAGTAAATTTTTTACTCCTTAGGACTTTCACACCAGGAATTTCCATCTTATTATGGCTCAATCCTTTTTATTTCTTTAATTTCATCAAAATCGTCATCAAAACTACAAATTAAATCAACATTATTTTCTAAAGCACAT
>JAHLWT010000103.1 GCA_019057775.1 Promethearchaeota archaeon | reverse complement strand
TTTATCAGCAAAATACTATGAGAGATGCGATAGTGGCATCTTTACATTTAGATATTTTTAATAATCATTGTGACCGTGTGTATATGGCTAATATCGCTCAAACAGTTAATGTATTGCAGGCAATGATCTTAACCCAAGACGAAAAAATCGTATTAACTCCCACTTATCACGTGTTTGATATGTATAAAATTCATCAAGATGCTATGTTACTACCAATTAATATTGATTCTGATATATACGAAAAGAACTTGGCAGCTATTCATGGTTCGGCTTCAATTAACGACGATAATGAAATCCATATTTCACTGTGTAATATTAATCCTAACAATAATATAGAAACTTCTATTAAGCTTTTGCAATTAGATTTAAATGATAAAATTCTCTCTGCTCGAATTCTTAAAGCCGATCAAATGAACGCCCATAACACTTTTGAATCGCCTCACAACTTAAAGCCTGAAAATTTCAAATCGTCAAATTTTTTTATTCTACGAGACGAGATAAAATTCAAGATGCCAAAGATGGCGATAATCGTTATAAAAGTTTCTTCTAAATAAATAAAGGTGAATTGTATTACAAGCGATTTCACTCGAGATGTTATCAAAATAATTAATAATATACCTAGTGGGAAGGTCCTAACTTATGGAAGAATCGCTAAATTAGCAAGTAACCCGCAAGCTGCAAGACAAGTTTCGTGGCTATTACACTCCTCAACAAAGAAATACAACTTACCTTGGCATCGAGTCATAAATTCACTAGGAAAAATATCCATGAAATCCTTTGATGAACGAGAGTACCAAAAATGTTTGTTAGAAAAAGAAGGTGTTGTGATTAGAGATAACTACAAAATTGATCTCAAAGAATATCTCTGGGAAATTGAATCAATTGAACATTTATAATAAAAATAAAAAATAAAAGGAAATTAAAGAATCTCTATATACCCTTCATCTCCATTAACTTTTACAATAGTATTGTTTTCTATTTTTTCTAATTCCGAGAAGTCTATTTGATCAATAATAGGAAATTTTAAATCAAAAAAAATCTCAGCAGCTACAGCACCAGAACTCATTAATGGGTCCCCTTCTTCACATACTATGGCTTTAGGTCCCATTTTACGTACAATTGTTTCAAGCAATACAAAACCTAATGTTGTTGTTCCTATGGGATAAGGAAAAATTAAAATTTTATCTTTCACATCCTTTTTATAAAGTTCATGTGTTCTATCTGCGATTTTACATTTTTTACTATTTTGAACAAGTGCAAATATAAAAGCTGCAGAAATACTAAAAGGTTGTTTAGTAACTATTGCTTCCCCTTCAACAATACCATTACTTAAGCTTCGACCTTTTAAAATTTTAGTCAGTTTTAATCCCCTCCGTTGCGATTTTGATACACTCATCTAAATTTCGATAGGATGCATAACTATAGAAACAAGTTTTAGCAGAATTTGTTGTAAGTGGTCTTGGTAAGGGTGTTAAAAGAGGACATAAAGATGTTATTTTTGCCCCCGAAGAAATTAAAATATCGTTAAAATCAGATTTTTTAATCAATTCTTTTACTTTATTATTTGTACATATCCAAAAGTTAATATTTTGAAGCGTTTTTTTTCCTTTAAGCTTCTTTAGAACACTAATTACCTCTTCTTCACTTAATTGAGGACAGCCAATGCTAATATTTTGAGGTGTTTGAGTCCATTCTGTGCTGTATTTTTCTCTAACTTCTTGGAGATCCTTCATATTTATTTCAATTGTCTCTTCTGGTTTATCATTCTGAAAAGCCTCATTAAGATTCTTGGCTTCAGGTGTTACATTTGGAACATGAATCAAGGCTACTGCTCCTGTAGATGCTGAAGCAGCACCAAGATTTTTTAAATTATCAGTTGAGATATTTCTTAATCCATCAATCACGGGTATTTTATTTCCCGCAATTTCTCCAATCTTTAAACCTATTGAAGTCAAATTAAATACATTAGTAAGATTTATATCAGCTGATATTTTAAATAATATTTGACCTTTTCTGTTTTCCGTTATATGTAATCCATGGTATGCAGTTTTTCCTGTAATTGCACATGCTAAATCTACTAGCCCTCCTTCTCGATTTGAGCGAGCACCTAAAACTGAATTTAAATATATAACTGCTGATGATTCAGACCAGGCACAATGCTCACCTAAATTTGGTTTATTATCTAAAAAATAAGGAGTACATGTAAATCCGTATACACCGATTTGTTCTAAATCCTTCATCATTTGATCATGTAATGAAAACATCGGATATATGACTTTCAAATCGTCTGCATAATCCATATCTATAATAGGATCCGCAGTTGTTCTTACTTTTACTTTTAAATTATCTTCTGCCATTTGATGTAAAACTTTAGCAGAAGCATTAACAAAATTTAAACCAAAATTTAGAACAGTATGAGCTGAACTTATTTCAATAAGTTTTTCCGCACCAAAAGTGTCTCCTAATTTTACGATCAATCTCAATAATTTTGAAAGCAATTCTCCCTTTTCTCCATCGAGGATACGCTCTTCTTCTTTTGTTAAATAAATTTTAATTCACCCTAATGAATAAGTTTTATATAATGATTAGTAAGTAGTCCTTGTTAAAAAATGTTAATTTCTGACTTTAAAAAAAATTAGCCAATTAATTCATATTATCTCATTCATTCTTTAAATTAAAAAAGAATCGGTTTGAAACAAATGGCTAATGACATTGGTTCGTATAAATTTGAGACCAAACTTTTTTTTCCAGAAGATATTTTTTATAAGATAATTGAAGTAAGACTCAGCAAAGTAAACGAAATTGTTGAAAAGGAATATAAAAATCGCGTTAAAAGAAAGTATCCTTGGAACAAAAAACTCGTTATAATTGCTGCTGATCATCCCGCAAGGGGTGTTACTAAGATTAGCTCGAATAACATAGCAATGGGTGATCGTCACGAATATTTGGGACGAATACTTCGTGTTCTTACCCTTAATCAAGTAGATGGTATCATGACAACTCCTGATATAATGGATGATTTGTTTATATTGAACTATCTTTTCAAACAATTAGGAGGGAAGAGCTTCCTCGATAATAAAATACT
>JAHLWT010000102.1 GCA_019057775.1 Promethearchaeota archaeon | reverse complement strand
AAGGCATTGGTTCTCTTACTGCTACAACCTTATAACCTTTGCTCATTAAATACCTATAAGTTGCTCTAGAAACTTGGCTTTTACCGCATCCAGTTCTAACAGCGCATATAGCAACAATGGGTTTTTTGGATTTAATTTGGGTAAACTTTCCAGAAATTAATCTATAATTTGCCCCAGCAGATAACACGCGAGAACCCTTATGCATTAATTCTTCGTGCGAAACATCAGAATATGCAAACACAACCTCATCTATTTGATGATGTTTTATTATTTCTTCAAGGTGTTCTTCGGGAAGCATTGGGATGCCTTTTGGATATAAATTACCTGCTAATTCAGCCGGATATTTCCTTTCCGCCCCCTCAATTGTGCCTACATTCTGTTCTCCTGCGATGGTGAATGCGATAACTTCATATTCTTCGTTGTCTCGAAAAACTGTGTTAAATACGTGGAAATCCATTCCTAAAGCTCCAATAATAACAACTTTCTTTTTCTTCATAGATACAAACCATTTTAATAATGTTCTTTACATTCTTATTATAATTAATTTGGGATATATAATAATAGTTATTGATGGTATTGGGAATGACAACCCACTATCAATTTAAGTTTAACTTTGAAAATCAAAACCATTTTTCGCTATTACATCTCGATACCAAAGAGAACTTTTCTTCCACATTCTTTCTAGTGTCTTAAGATAATAATTTTAAAAAATTGATTAAATTAAAAGCATTTTGAAAAATTTTGAAGAAGGGGGATTATTTTCACCATTTAAAGGCTCTTTATTTTCAAATTGAAAGTTATAAAAATCTATTTGTATTAAAAACAATATTATGGTGAAAATTTCTTTCATTGGAGCGGGATCTCTCGTTTTTGGAAAAAACTTGCTTACAGATCTCCTTTTATTTCCAGCGCTCCAAGAGGACACAATACTTTGCCTCGAAGATATTCACGCAGAGAGATTAGATTTAATGTTTCGGTACATTAAAAAGTTCAAGGAAGATTATTTTGACGATAAAGATATAATAATTGAAAAGACAACAAATCAAAGGAAAGCAATCGAAGATGCGAAATATGTGATTGACTCCATACATGTTGGCGGGCTCGATGCGTTTAAATTAGATGTAGAAATCCCTTTTAAATATGGAGTTTCTCAAACCGTAGGAGACACAATCGGTCCTGGGGGAGTTTTCCGCTTTCTTCGTGCGACAAGTGCTTTGAAATCAATTTTGCAAGACATGCAAGAAGTTGGTCACAACGCTGATACCAAAGGATCTAAACCTTTATTACTAAATTACGCCAATCCAATGGCAATGAACACATGGTTTTGCAATTCAATCATTCCAGATTCTACGGTTGGCTTATGTCACGGAGTTCAAGGAACAGTAGAAGTTCTGAGACATTGGGCTGGTTTAAAGCGTGAAGAATTTAATTTTTTCTGCGCAGGCATTAATCACATGGCTTGGTTCCTTGATGTATGGTATAAAGATTCAGCAGATCCTAAAGCAATCCGGCAGGATGCATACCCTTTGATTTATAAAGCTCTTGAAGAAGATCCAAGGAAAGGTGAATCTGAAAAGGTACGCATAGACATGATGAAAGCGGCAGGTGGACTTTTCATGACAGAGGAATCCCGCCATCTAAGTGAGTATGTTCCATATTATCGTAAATTATCTGATTTTCTAGAAAAATTTAAGGGACCGTCCACGCAGTTTTTTAGTATAGATCAAGCCGATGATTATTTAAAGCAGGTTAAATTACAGGGTAAATTCGAGAAAAGATTATTAAGAGCAATTAAGCATACAAAACTTCCCTATAAAAAAGCACCCACGGGAGAATATGGTCCATTCATCATTAATGCCATGGAAACCAACGAACCATTTGGATTTAACGGAAATGTAATTAATAAAGAAGGAAGTCTAATTACTAATCTTCCTAAAGGATGTTGCGTAGAAGTCCCTGTTTTTGCCGATAGTCACGGGTTACATCCTCAAGGAGGAATAGTCTTACCAACCATATGTCAAGCGCTATGTATTTCGAATATTATGGTACAAAAAGCGGCTGTTGAAGGTGTCCTCGAAATGGATCGAGAAAAGATTTATCACGCAATTTTACTAGATCCCAACACCGCTAGTGTTTGTTCAACAACACAAATCCATGATATGGTTGAGGAAATGTTCGAAGCCGAAGCAAAGTGGATTCCCAAATTCTAAATTCTAAACTTATAGTTAAATAATTTATTACTCGTAATTGCCATGAAAAAATCACTAACATCCTTACCATTCTCACCTCTTAAATTAGGAGAAGTAAAACCACTGGGTTGGCTGAAAAACCAATTACAAACTCAAACAAATGGACTATCAGGTCATTTAGATGAATCTTGGCCAGATGTCATGAATAGCGGATGGATAGGAGGTAATTTGAAACAAGAACAATATCATAACTTTGTTCCTATTATAACAACTTTCTTTTTCTTCATAGACGTTAACCATTCTAATAGTGTTCTTTATATTATTATATTAATTAATTTGGGATTTGTAATAATAGTTATTAATAGTATTATGGGAAGGGCAGCCCACTTTTAATTCAAGTTTAACTTTGGAAATCAAAACCATTTTTTGCTAATACATCTCGATACCAAAGAGAACTTTTTTTCCACATTCTTTCTTGGTCTCAAAATCAACCCTGATAATCCCAAAACGCTTGGAGTGACCTTCTGTCCATTTAAAATTGCCCAATAACGACAAAAAAAAAATTAAGTACATATTATTAGTATGGAAATTACTAAAGTACTAGCTCCTTAAACATACTTCTTGATTTTCGTAAATCCAATAGTGAAGAAGAATTTTTAATGCTCAAGACATCTGACCAATTATTTAATAGCTGATGATTATATTCAGAGATTTCTTTAGACTCCTTTAAATCCTTATAATAGGTTTCCATTTTATTTACTTGGTGCTGATTAGCAGTACCACTATTCCTCAACCTTTTATAATCGTTGATATCAAGGCCCCATTTATCTTTTCCATAACTATTATTACCTTCTATTGAATTCTCCAAAAGAAAATTATTCCATAACTTATTTTCAATAGGCGGAACAACCATGATTGATATATTTCTATCTAATTTTCCATGAAGATTATCTCTTAGATAGTCAGCTATTGAATTTTCAAAACCAAAAAGTGATATAAAAATAATCTGTGGAATTATCTTAGAATATTGTTTAAGCACTTTTTTATGCAGTATTTGGGTATATTGTTTTACTTCATTTGATAGTTTAAGCATCTGAATTAATTTTAATGGTCGTATTTTCTTGTTGGTAAAAACAAAGGTAATTTTAAGATTAAAAAAAAAATTTTCTTCCTCATCAGAATATTGATCTTCGATTTTTTTCTTTGATTTATTCAAATTATTTCTTGAACTCTTAGAAACGGGGTTAGAAATCTGTTCTTCAACTTCACTAATAACTAAATCCGCAATTCTTAGCTGATTTTCATTAATAAGAGCAAAATTGTGATTTCTAAATGTACTAATAGAATCATTTTTTGACATAATAATTTTACTCTCGATTAAATCTACGTAAGGATAATATATTTTCTGCCATATTTCCGATAAACCGTCCATATCTAATAATGAGAAAGGATAATTTCTCAAAAACTTAGATTTACTTTCTGTATTTATTGTCATTTCTTTTAAACCTTTTTTAATTTTATAGAATAGAGAAATGAGGGATTAATTTTTAGAAAAATTACTTTATTCCCCTTACTATTTATTGTTATTTTAAGTGATTATCACTTTTCTAATCCCATAATATCTTCAATTTTTAGGAATCACTGTCAAAATAACATAAGATATTTGTGACTTTCATTGTCGAAATCATTAAGAACGACAATGATACATGAGATATGATTTAAAAATAAATCTAAAACTTTAAGATTTTAAAGATCTTAAATTCATTTTGTATCTGTATTAATAGAAGTAATAATGATATTTATATTTATCATTAAATAATTCTAAATTCTTAAGACTCAGCATATCTATTATTTTTTTTCATTTTAAATTAAAAGCTGAAATTCTTTTAAGTTTAAAATCTTAAAATCTGCATTTCTGAAGAAATAATATATATTTTTATTTGGATTTATAGGCTTGAATAAGGATTAGAAGAAAAGATTCCCAAGATTCAGTAATTTGACTTTTAAAATTATTTTGCCAATATTTCGTATAAATACTTTAAATTTTAAAAAATGGCTCAAATTGAAAGTTATAAAAATCTATTTATACTTAAAATAATATTATGATGAAACTTACCTTCATTGGAGCAGGATCTCTTGTTTTTGGAAAAAATCTGCTTACGGATCTCCTTTTATCAAGTATAATCATTTAATCTCACCGACATCGGAATTTTTCCAACTACGCCCAGGACGGTTTGTAATTCCATCCCAAATTTCATTTTTTTCTTCTATCGAAAGGTTCCATGTTCCAAAACTCTTTTCCATTTTCAGCTTTTGAATTTTTAGCAATCGTAAGAAAAGCTCAGAAAAACTTTCGTTCTCCCTTTTAATTTTCAGTAATTTCTTATATACATCTTCAGTTATACTGATATTTTTAGAGGTCATATGTATACATGTATACATACACATGTTTAAAGATTTTAACATCTATTTAAGAAAGTAATTTAAATTAGATGGGCAATAAGATAAATGATCAGCTTTTTGAAGTATAGTCATAAATTACTCAATCTCGTTCAAACAAGCATAGAAAGTTAAGTAATTAGCTGGTTGATAATTTCTCCCATTCCTGTAAATATTCTCCCTTTACATCTAACCCGAGACTAGGGAGAAAAGGAGCAGAAAAGGCACTTCAGTTGCTTAATTCAAAACTTCTAACAATTTTAGGAAACTATAGAAAATACCAATATCAATTTATGCTATTTTGGAATAAAAAAAAAATTAAAGGTATTTGTTTAAATTGAAGATATTTCGCCAAATTATTTGCTATATTCTTTAAAACGCTTTTCTAAGTTAGGGTCTTGTAAGGTATCCATAATATATTTTCCAAATTCTTCACCAGTAGCTCCAGTATCTCGGCCTGTAATTTTTAGTTTTTTCTCATAAGTAGCGCATATTTCAAGAGCCATTTCAAGTTTCTTAGCCTTTTCTGTAAAACCAATGTGATTTAGCAAGATTGCTGCTGCCTTGATGATACTTGAAGGATCCGCATACTGAGCACGACCTTCATCAACCATTCTAGGCGCACTTCCGTGGATGGCTTCAAACATTGAATATGTTTTACCAATATTTGCAGAACCCGCGGTCCCTACACCTCCTTGAATTTGTGCTGCCTCATCGGTGATAATATCGCCATAAAGATTTGGTGCAACAAATACTCGGAATTGGCTTTGCCTTGCAGGATCAATTAACTTTGCTGTCATGATATCAATGTACCAATCATCCCACTCCACTTCAGGATATTCCTTAGCTATTTCTCCTGCCATGGCAAGAAATTTTCCATCGGTGGCTTTTACGACATTAGCCTTTGTAACTACAGTTACTCTGTTGATGTTATTCTTTTTCGCATAATCAAATGCTAATCGAATTATTCTATCGGCTCCTTGAGTTGTTATTACTTTGAAATCTATTGCAAGATCATCAGTAATATTAATTCCTTTAGAACCTAATACGTATGCTCCCTCTGTATTTTCCCTGAAAAACATCCAATCAATATTTTTTTCGAGAACTTTCACGGGCCTGACATTAGCAAAAAGATCAAGTTCGCGACGCATAGTTACATTCGCGCTTTCAATGTTCGGCCACTTATCGCCCTTCCTTGGTGTCGTTGTTGGTCCTTTTAATAACACATGACACTGTCTTATTTCTTTTAGTACATCATCAGGGATTGCTTTCATGACTTTTGCTCTGTTTTCTATTGTTAATCCTTCGATTACTCGAAATTCAACTTTTCCATCTTTTGACTCTTCTTCTAACAAGAATTCCAAGATCTTATGAGCGTGTTTTGTTATGAAAGGACCAATACCATCCCCTCCTACTATTCCAATGATAATAGGTTTTAATAAGGTATAATCCACCCAATCTTCTTCTTTTTTCATTCTTTCGACGCGTTCTAATTGCTCTTGCACAATACTTTCAAAATGAGCTTTTGCTTTTTCAATAATTTCGTTCATTTTTACTTTCTTTCAAAAATTTTATTTTTAATTATTTGAATTCCTAATCTTTTAAAAAATTTGTATTTATTGATATTCTATTCTATTTTCCCCCACAACAATCCCCTAAGAGAAGTATAGTTATAGAATGTATTTTTGGGATTAGACAGTTAAATTGAGCAAAGAGTTTTGAATAACTATTTATTAAAAGAAGTGAATCAAACATCCTATCCCGCAACTTTTAAATAACACATAGAAAATTCCTATTACTTAAATTAATATGGTCTAAAACGTTTTAATCACATATAAAATGTTTAAATTTGAAACCTTTTGTATCCACGTGTTGCAAAATGAAACTCAAGCTAAATTGATTAATTAAGTAATCAGATAAAATAAATAATATAAATTAAGCATTTTTTATTCAAACAAGGAGTAGATTTAAAGTATAAAATAACTTAAAGAAAAGTGATAATGTAGATGGCATTATTTCAAGCAGCTAATCCATGGAAGACAAATAATTATCTACAAGCAGATATTTTTATCTGGATATCCGTAATAATTTGCGCATTATTGGCATTTTTCTTACTGTGGGAATATTTTAAAACTCACAAAACGTATCACTTAATCTGGGCGATCGTATTCATAGCTGCAACAATTGTTTTTCATCAGATTACATTTGTAGGTAGTTTTGGTGTCGTTAATGATTCTCTTGGGGCCGCATTTGCTTTGTTTATCCCTGGAGGATTAGCAGCAGGACTTTTATATTCCGTATTCGAAGATAAGAAAATAAAGGGTAATCTTAGTTATGGGACAGCATATTTAATCTTAATTTTAGTTGCTTCAACCCTTACAGCATTTTTAATTATATATTCAGGGGACTTGAACTATTCTGGTTCTTACTATCTTGTCATGATGATTTCAAATAGTGCCAGTTCAGCCCTAATAATAGGTCTTCCGCTATATACTAGATTAAAAACTAAAGAAACATCAAAGGTAGCATATTTTATGATGGCATACGGATTCTTAGCAGGAGCTGGTGGTATCTGCATGTCAGTAGCAGCAACAGGTACAGGAGATGCTTTTATAGCCATTGGTCTCTATTCGTATTTTCTTGTTATCTCGAAGACATCTATAGCTTTTTCAATACTATTTGAGAAAAAATGGTCTTTCTCAATTCCAGGTATTAAAACTAAAAATTAAATATTAGAATACATACATACAATACACTTGAAAGGAGTTAAATAAAGAGAATAATATATGTTCATATTCATCTATATCTATTTGACCTTCATTATTATAATCGGCGTAGTATTTATTGGGATTTATATACGCAAATATAAAAGTCTTCCCATCGATATATGGAAACCGGGTGCTGCATGGACACGTGCATTGATCTACTTTTCCTTTTGCAATATTATTATCACTATCTCTGGTACTCTAGAACAGATAATAACAAAACCTATCTTTACTTTGGAGCAAATTTCAAACATCAATTGGATAATTTATGTTAGTTTCAGTTTCACGTTTGTCTTTTTCGCATATGTAATTCTGTGGCCTCGAAATACGCTCAATTTCGACAGAAGATATTATCTTGGCTCCGAGATAGTATTTGGTGTTATTTGGGGATTTAGTACTGGTGGATTACTTCTCTCGTTTTATCATCTCTGGAGTTTAACTGGTGTTCTTCCTTGGGTTAACTACATTTTAGCTTTTATTAGCATTTCTCTGTGGCAGTATTTTATCCAGGCATATTTCTGGGACATCTATATTAGCCCTGAGCATGATACACCTAGATCAATTCTTATTAAAACTTTTGCTTGTCATCTTCCCAATGTTTTATTAAGTTTGGGATTTCTCGCTATATGGGGTAATTATGCAATTTTTATCTCTCTTTTTATTATAGCTTTAGTATCCTCAACTATTTCTCAAAGGTTTCCTGCTCCATGGGCTAAAGGTAAATTCCAGGCACCAATGGTTAAAACTGGAATTCTGGGATATCCTTACGGTTCAGGATATATAGAAAAAAAGGAAATTTAATAGAATTTTTATTAATATTACTCTAGTTTTAGTTGATATACCTTTTTTAAAAATTCAAATTAGAGATAAGAAATCCAGTAGTATAGATGGCTTATAAGTTTAGAGCCCTTCATATAAAAGAATAAAACCTGTAACCATGAGCACAATTGCTATTCCTGGAAAAAGTGCGAATCCAAAAAATGTTAATAATTGAAGCCTTCCAACATTAACAAGATACCCTAAATTGATAATTCTCGGATCTGAGAAGCCTAAAAAGCCAATCGATTCATAAAGTATGATCGCAATTCCCAACATTAAAGGTAAATATTTTGCTACTGACTTAAATAAATTAATTTCTAAATCTGAAGCATTAGCAATTATTCTTGCAAAGCTCGGTATTAATACAATCCCAATAAATATCATCGTAATAATAAAATTTCTTCCGAAGATCGAGGTTATAAGAAAAACGAGAATTACGCTTGGTATTATATAAATAATTAATATAAATCCAGTGAGTAAATTCTTACCTAATTCATTTAATCTCGCAGCAATAAGCCCAAAAACTAATCCTCCTACTATACCTATCAGTACTGCTCCGATTCCGGCTAAAACTGAAAATTGTATGCCCCACACTATCTGTCCTAGCATATCACGTCTAAATTGTCCTTGTCCTAAGGGATGATCTGATGATGGAAGTTGCCATGGACCTGGAAATTTACCGTTTAACTCTTCCAAAGAATATTGGCTAATTAGTTCAGGATATGCTGCTATAATTATAAAAAAGCCAATTATAATTAATCCAATAATAGTAAGGGGTGACTTCCATCTTAATTTTGCTTCAACTTCCTTTAAAGACACAAATTGTTCCTCTGTTCGTCTGCTAAATATGATATTTGAAATAAGTGTTACAATTGCAAAAAATATCACAATAATATTAACGAAAGCAACTATTACAAAAAAATCTTGTAAAAATATAGCGTTTAGAAAAAAGGCACCGAAACCTTGTAATCCAAATGTAGTTTCTATTAATATTATTGAAGTAAAGATAAGTCCAAAATGCCAACCAATTGTTGTAGTATTCGATATTACAGATCTAGTGAGTGAATTACTTTCTAGATTTGAGCGATACTGTCTTGTTACAAGTGCTATTATAATAATAGTTAATGAGAGTTGTGGTAATATAAAATGCAAAAAGATATCTCCAGCTAAATTCATATTTCCATCAATTAATGAATCTAATATGACAAATCCAGTTATGAACGGAGGATCTGGATATATCATTGACTTGTAACCAAATATAGGTAAAATTGAACTAAATGCAAATTGAAAAATTACTCCAAAAACAAAAGCAGGAATGGCAATACCAATTGCTACAAAAATTTTGATGTATCTCCCAATCTTATGATCCTCAAATTTTCTAGAAAGTCTGCCTAATATAATTCCTATTATTAATCCTAATATTAAAGGTAAGAAAATAATTTCAATAGTTCGAGGGAGAGTAGTTCTAAGGATTTCGGAAACTTCCATACCAGCTGCTATTGTCATTGAGTTTCCCCAATCACCAATAAATAGATTACCTAAATATCTAAAAAATTGGATAATAAGTGGTAGATCAAAACCTAATGTATGTACTGCAGCTTGATACTCTGCAGGAGTGGGGGTAAAATTACCTATGAATATGAGATAAACTTGCACGGGATCACCCGGTAAATAACGAGTAATAATAAAACTTATGGACACACCAAGGATAAAGATTACAAATGAGATAACAACTGCGAAAATTATATTTTTATGAACTTTCTTTAATTCAACCAAATTAATCACACCCTCTTATAGTATAGGATTAGTAGTACTAGTAATATAAAATTAAAATAATGTACTATATAAAGATTCTGCAATAACTAAAATTGATTGGTATTAATAAATAAAATAAAAAAAAAAGAATATTAATACCTAATTAAAGAACTAATCATTCCGTGAACAGAATCTCATCATAAGGTTGTCGAAATAGACCAGCTCTTTGGCGTTTCTGATCGAAAATATGACCCATCATCCCAATTGATCTCCCCAAAACGAAAAGTCCGTTTAAAGCTTCACTATAAATCACATCTTCAATTTCCTCTTTTGTATAATCCAAATTTTCTAATAAGTCTAGGAATGTAATCCCAATACAACCATCAACGTTTAAAATAAGGTTATTTCTCTTCGAGGTAGTAGCTTTTTCAACTTCTAAAGCATAATCTAAATGAGGATGCTTTGGAAAGTTCTTGAAAATGAATTCTTTTAACAACACTACACGCTTGTCGGGATTTTGAACTGATTTAACTCTATGACCTATTCCCGGGATATTGATTTGAACGACATTTTTCATGTAATTCATGAACTCTACTGGTGTCATTTCCTTGTGCATTGCTTCTCTAAAATATTTCGCTGCATCAGACACCGCCCCCCCAAAACGAGGACCAATAGTAAGGATACCACTCGCTAAAGCAGACATGAGATCTTTCCCTGCTCTGGCTGTAATTATTGCATTATGGGCTCCACTGACAGCAGGACCATGATCTGCGGTTAATTTAATTACGATTTCAATATATTGTTGTGCAAATTCCGGTAATTCTCGTTTAAACCATAGTAAACCGATAACATACCCTATTGATTTATTTTCTTGTATAATCTTATCTAACGGTACTTGATTAAAGGTTACTATTTCCCCTCGATCATCACTAATAGTAACTACTACATCAGTAGGTCTTCGTACTTTCCCTAATCGAATAGCAGTATTGTAATCTAAAGGAACTTCTGGTGGATCAAATTCCTCCATAGGCTCTATTTTACCCTCTTGCTTTAGTTTATCAAAAGTTTTTCTAATTTCTTTATCTAAATCTTCATATGAATCTGGAACTATCGCTCCGGCTTCTCTTAAAGCTCGATTTTTTGCATCAGCAGTTTCTTTTGCACTATCAGCCATTGCACCTGCGTGCCCAAACTGGAGTCCTTTTGGTAAAATCTTTGCTGCGGTTCCAGTGACCCATATAACAATTGGCTTAGTAAGTTTTCCGCTTTTTAAGGCATCTACAATATCATATTCATCTACACCACCAATCTCTCCTAAAACTACTAACATTTTTATTTTAGGATTCGCTTCATATCGTAAAAGATGATTGATAAGTCGGGAACCAGGAAATCGATCACCACCTATTGCAATCCCTTCAAAAATCCCATCAGTAGTCTGTGAAATCATAAAATTCATTTCATTGCTTAAGCCTCCTGATTTCGAAACAAATCCGACTGATCCAGGACGATATAATTTTGACAGCATGATATTTTCTAATGTTCCAGCAGTATTCCCAATTTTAAACGCACCAGCTCTAATCCCTCCTACGGTTGCCGGTCCAATTATATTCTTATTTCTTTCGTCAGCAATTTTAATTAATTCACGACTTTGTCTTTCGGGTATTCCTTCAGCTATAATTACTACAGTTCGTATCGTTTCAGATTCTAGAGCTTCTTTACTTGTTTCATATGATGACCTAAAAGAAGCAAAATTTATCATTACATCAGCTCCAGGATGCTTTTTCATGGCAAGCCCGAGTGTTTTATATATGGGAATAACTATTTCCTTATTACCCCAAAAAACTTTATGATAACTAATAGCTGCTGCTTGAGTAGGTCTAATAATTGCGGTTACTGATGGTTTTTCCCTCTTACTTACAAAGTCAAAATCAAGCATTCTTTGAATCGGATTTCTCTGAAACCCATAAATAATTGCCTGAGTATTTCTATCAAAAAGTTCATAGTTTTCCATTTTTAATTCCCTCCTCCTTCTTCCGCGTTTTTTATTAATTCTACTACTCTCGTCATATGAGTATATCTATCATATACCTCTATTGGGACTCCAGTTTCCTTTCCAACTTGTTTCATGAGTTCTAGCCCTTGTTTTTCATTAGGCCCCCCTCGACGAACAAAGATTTTAACATTTGCTTTTTTTAATTTATCAACCGAATTCCTGATAGCATTTACTATTCCTGTAAAAGTTGCTTTTACATCAGTAAAATTAGCTATACCGCCCCCAATTATGAGATATTTTGATTTACCTTCTGGATCTGGGGTTTCAGTTATGAAATCAATAATAGTTTGAGCATATATTTCAGTGTGCTCACGTGAGGGATTTCCTGAATATTCACCATAATTTCCTAATTCTTTACCAAAACCTAAATCCACAATTGTATCAGTATATATAACTGAGGCACCTCCTCCTGCAACCATGGTCCAAATCCGCCCATCCTTATTCAAGACTTTTAATTTTAGTGAGGCGCCTGTTTTTTCATCTAATTCTCTTATCATTGCTTCTTTTTCAGACATTTTTTGACCAAAAGCAGCAGGAAATTCAATCGGATTTTCAGGATTACCCCAAGTATCTGTGTGAAGGAATAAAGCAGTATCATCTAAACGAGCTTTCACATCCAAAGGAACTACTTTTTTCTCTGTTGTAATCGCAAAAGGATTGATTTCAAGGAAAGTAAAATCTTGATCTACAAAAACTTGAAAGAGTCCTTTAATAAATGGAATTATTATTCCTTTAAATTCTCCTAAATCAGGTAATTTACTTTCTAAATCAAATTCATTTATATTAGTTCCAAGAGGGACTGGAATGTGAGTAACTTTATCCCAATTTTCTTCAATGAAGATACCTCCCTCATAACTAAAATGAATTATATCATTTTCTCGATCAGAGGTAATTGAAACATAATATTCTTTCTCGTGGGGAATAAAAGGTTCAACGATGAGACGTTTTAATTCACCTCTGATATTGCCAATTTCACATACTCTATCCAAATTTTCGATACAAAATTGTTTCATTTCATCACAATTCGCATCGAGTAATATTAAATTAGCTTTTCCCCTTTTCCCAAATAGTTGATCGGGTTTAATAACTACTTGTTCTGATTCTATCCATGGTTCTTCAAGGATTAGCTGATTTATATCCGTATCGTTTAAAACTATTGCTACTTTATTGTGATACTTAAATTCTGGGTAGTATTTTGGTAATTGGCTTGCTAAAAGCATTTTAGCATCATATTCATAAATATTTTTCTGTGCCAATTCTCTTTAACCTTTTCAGTTATTTACTAAGATTTCATAATAACTAATAATTTATGAAGAATGTGTTTTCATATAAATTTTTCTTACGCTTATATTATGGGAATTTATTCCCTCTACTTTGAATATATCAATGGATTTTTGAATACCAGAAAGAATACAGGATTTTAATAAGATATCTGGTGTTGAAACCGTTATATATAAGCTCGATTTTTTAAGGTTAGACTTTAAATCTTGTTTGAATTTTTTTTATTTTATAATAAATAGACAATCATTTTAAAAGAATAATAGAATAATAATAACCTAAGAAATTTCAAATGTAAATTCAATAAAAGGTTCAGTTGGAGAGCTAGAAAAAGAAAAATGGTGAATTGATTCTCCACCCCCCTCTTTTGGAACATAGAAATAGGAAAATTGACTAGGTTTATATTTTAAGTCCTTTGGACGTTCAAACCGAAAACTCTTATTATTAACAGTTCTCTCAATCTATTCTGTTAATTTTACTTTCCATTCTGACATAATTATCTATTAGTTTATAAATTTTTATAACGGTTCTAAGTCAAATCTTTAATTAATGTAGGGACATCCCATGGTAAATCAGCGATTGACGCTCCTGCTACTTTTAGGGCTTCTATTTTACCCTGCGCAGTCCCAAATTCACCAGAAATTATAGCTCCTGCATGTCCCATTCTTTTACCTTCAGGAGCACTTTTCCCTGCTATGTAGGCAACTATGGGTTTTGACACATTTTCTTTAATAAACTCAGCAGTTTTTTCTTCTTCGTCACTGCCAATCTCACCTATTAGGACAATAAGTTTTGTATTAGGATCTTCAGAGTAATATTCTACGGCTTCAAGCATAGTTGTCCCACGAACAGGGTCTCCTCCAATTCCAATATATGCAGAAACTCCAATTCCTGCGTTCCCAATTGCTTTAGTAATCTCATAAGATAAGGTTCCACTCTTGGAAATAATAGCCACATCACCAAAATGGCACATATCACCCGGCATTATTCCCAATTTTATTTTGTCTGGAATCAGACCCCCTGGAGAATTCGGCCCCACAATATGCAACCCATACTTTTTTGCCATTTCCACGAGTCGTAACATATCGAAAACTGGAACATTTTCAGTAATTATGCATGTGGTTTTCATTCCAGCCAACAAACTCTCTTCAACAGCTCCAAAAGTAAATCTAGCCGGGACAAATATAATACTTGTATTGCAACCAGTCTGTTCTTTTGCTTCCTTAACATCGTTAAACACAGGTATTTTGTGAACTTCTTGTCCGCCTTTACCTGGAGTAACTCCAGCAACTATTTTCGTGCCATAATTTAGCATTAGTTTTGTATGAAACATGCCCTGATTTCCCGTTATGCCTTGGACTACGACTCTAGAGTTCTCACTTATATTCATCTACTTGCTTAACACCTCTTTAACTCTATTTACAGCTTTCATGATATCTTGATAGGCATTTATTCTTTCGTTATTCAAAAGAGCAATTCCCTCAGTATCTCTAGTTCCTGTTAATCTTATGACCATAGGGGGTGTATTTTCAAAATCCTGAAGGGCTTGGATAATCGCTTCAGCAACAATATCACATCGAGTAATCCCCCCATAAATATTGACTAAAACTACCTTTGGATTCAATTCAAACAGTAATTTCAAGGCTTTATACACTCTTTCTTTACTGGCACCACCTCCAACATCCAAAAAATTAGCGGGTTTTAATCCCATATTTGATAATACATCTAATAATGCCATTGTAAGTCCCGCACCATTAGCTAAAATTCCAATCTCTCCATCTAATTCCACGAATGAAAACCCTGCTTCTTTAGCGGAAGCTTCTAATTCCGTAAGTTTCTTTTTTTGCAATTTTTTGACAATAGGCTGTCGAAAAGCAGAATCGTCATCTATTATCATTTTTCCATCTACCGCTATTAATTCAGATGAAGTAAGGATGAGAGGATTTATTTCGACTAATTGAGCTTCAATATTTTTAGTAATATTCCACAACTTCAAGAAAATGTCTTTTGCAGATTTTATTAATTCATTTGTAAAGCCTAATTTATTTGCAACTTCTAATGCTAAATCTTCCGTTAATCCTTCCATGTATGAGAAACTCTCTTTGATAATCGCTTTTGGATTTGTTTTAGCTACTTCTTCTATATCTATCCCTCCTTCTTTGCTCGCAATAATAAAGAATTGCCTTCCAGAGGCATCCAAGGCAATAGAACAATAATATTCTTGTTCAATATCAACTAATTCTTCAACCAATATGGCTTCTACTCGAAATCCTGCCACTTCTTTTTGGAAAAATGAATTGCATAATGAGAGAGCTTCCTCTGTTGTTTGAGCAATTTTTATTAAACCAGCTTTTTTTCTGCTTCCGATTGCTATTTGAGATTTAACGATAGCTGGAAATGCGAACTTCTTCAATTTGTCAACTACATTCTCTCCCCTTTCAATGACGATGTTTTTCGCTAAAGGTATCTTAAATTCTCGAAAAATTTCCTTGCTTTCATATTCAAGTAATCGAATAAAAAACCATCTAAGTTAGTAGATTTAGATTAATATTGAAATTCATTCGTTTATTAAAAAAATTTGTTATAATAAACTATTAAATAAATGCAGTTTTTAGTGAGATTCAGCTAAATCTTTCATGTTTGCATTCAGTAGGATGTAAATTTAAATCATAAACTGGGTATGAAATAAAAAAATAATTTAAAGAAGATATTACATCTTCTCGACACGGCATAAAAATCCCCTGATGGGGCACGATGCGGATACTGGGTCAGTGTGTTTACTATCAGTAAGCATATTTATGTTCAATCTTTTCCATCCATCCTTCACACCATACCAATACCCATGCGGAGCGTGTACTACTTTAGGGTGAATGTCTTCAAAATACTTTATTTTTATTTCAACTTTACCTCGAGGTGATATAAGATAAACCCATTCTCCCTCTCCTATATTAAGCTCTTTTGCGGTTTTTGGATGAATCTGAAGTTCTGGATCTGGAGATAATTTATGTAAAGAAGGTATATTCCGAAGACCTGAATGATAATATGCAATATTTCGACCACCTGTCGTGAGTACCAATGGAAAATCTTTATACAACTCAGGCGTGCTAATTGGGCTTTCGGGCGGTTCTCGATAATATGGTAATGGTGGTACTCCAAAACTTTCAAATCCTTTTCCATAAAGTTCAATTTTACCTGATTCAAATGGAAATTTCCCCTGTTTTATATATCTTTTCTCTTCAACAGGTCCCGCATATTTTCCAACCTTTTTGAACTCTTCAAATGTCATTCCTATAGGTTCAAGTCTATAGTTAAAGTGCTCTTCAGTAGTTTTCCAGTAATCTTGAAATCCCATCTTTTTAGCAAGTTCAATTAATATATGAGGCTCACTCCAACAATCTGGAATTGGTTCTACCGCTTTTGGTTGACAGAATACCCAATTCTTCATCATTAAATCTTCTACATCATCTCTTTCAGTCCAATGTGCCGCAGGGAGGACAATATCTGCCATCTCTGTTGTTGGAGTGTGAAAATACTCAGCAACAAAAAGAAATTCCAATTTACTTAAAGCCTTTTTGATATTTGGGGAATTTGCAAAAGCACACATCGGATTACTGCCAAAAGCACCTATTACTTTAACGGGGTAAGGTTTCTCTTCTAAAATAGCTTCCCACACCAACTCTGGTGGTAATAATGAGTTTATCATGCTTAAGAATGGATAACGTTTTGTTCCTAATTTCTTTCGCCATTGCTTTCTGGATACTGATGCAGATAGTGCAAAATCACCGCCATAGATGGCTCTATCTCCTAGTGGGGTTCTGTATTCCATATTTCCTCCTATTACATCTAAATTCCCAGTAATTACAGTTAAGATCATTAAAGCACGATTGAGATCATAAGAGTTGGTAGATTGACATGCACCTCCAATTCCCGGTGTTATAGCGCCTGGTTTTGTTTTTGCAAACGTAAATGCCGCTTCTTTAATTAAATCTGCTGAAATCCACGTGATCTCAGCAACTCGATCTGGAGTGAAAGAAGAAACGTGTTCGCGTAGCTGATCAAATCCTTCTGTCCAATTTTCAACAAAATCTTTATCATAAAGCTCATTCTCTATAATTACATGAATAAAACATAATACTAGAGCAACATCGGTTCCTGGCCTAACAGGAAGCCAATGATCCGCTTTTTTGGCAAGAACGGTTCCCCGTGGATCAACTACTATAAGTTTTGCCCCAGATTTAAGAGCCTGATTAATATCATACATGAAAAGTCCATGTAAGCTCTGTTCAGGATTATGGGCCCATAATACTATACATTTACTATTAGCAAAATCAGGAGGAAAACATCCGATTCTAGCTACAGAAATAATTCCTAAAGCTAAAGGTCCTCCACTATAGTTGACGGGACCATAATAATTAGGAGTTCCGAAAAGTCCCGCAAAACGAAAAATCCAAGGTCGAAAACCCCGTGTAGTGCCTCCACCAAAAACTACCGATTCGGCACCAAATTGTTCTCGGGTTTCCAGTAATCGCTTTGAAATGATATCAAGGGCATCATCCCAAGATATTTTTTCAAATTTTCCTTCTCCCTTCTCCCCTATTCTTTTCAGCGGATGCGTAATTCTATCAGTATGGTAAATGATTTCTCTAACAGCTCGACCTTTTGGGCAAGTATAACCATGACTAAAGGGATGATCTTTATCTCCCTTAATGCCAATTATTTTTCCATTTTCAACTTCAAGGAGAACTCCACAACGGGAGTGACATTCAAAACATAATGTTCTAACAGTTTTAATACTCATAATTTATCTCATATTTGATTTATTTTATTATACTCTTTTATATATTCATAGTTCAATTTTTTCTCATTATAAATTTTTCTTGAAAATTTCCTGAGGATTTTTACCTCTTTCCTTAAGGAATCTTATTGCCTGTTCCCTAGGATCTTTTGGAAAATCTTGTTCTCCATCACGATGTATTAAAAATGTTGCGTTTTGTTTACATTTATGGACGCAAATGCCGCATCCTAGGCACCGTTCTGGATTAAATAGCAATTTTTTATATTTAACTTCAAGAGCTTCCATTGGACATGCTCTAGCGCAAATGCCACATATAATACACTTTTCTTCGTCTATTTCACGGATATAATTTGATGGTTGGTGTCCTCGTGGTAGGATTCCTGGCATTTTCACAACAGATTCTAAGAATAAGCAACAACATGAACAACAATTGCATATCGTATCCATTCTTCCTTCAGTATTAGAGATTCCATGAACCAACCCCGAATCAGCAGCTTTTTTTAATATTTTTAATGTTTCTTCTTTAGTAATTTCTCTACCGAAGCCTTGTTCTACACAATATTTACCAAGTTTATCAAAATGTAGGCATCTCTCTAAATCATGTTCACAATCATCAAAATTAGGATCAAGGTTATGTCTATGACTACAAGGACAGTATGACACAGAATAATACTTAAAATTATCTATTACTTTTATTATATCTTCATATGGCATGACTTGACGTGTATCACGTATGGTTTCATTTATAGGAATTGCGCGCAGTCCTTGAGTTTCATGTCCTACAAACTCTTTTGCATAAGTTTCAATATAATACCGATTTAAATAAGGGGATATCTCGCGATTAAATTTATTATCTTTACCCTTCCATCCAATAGAACGATAGAAAATGAACAGCGAGTCATTGAGTGAGTATTTAATGCCAGAAGTTCCCTCTACACGAAATAACATGCCTTTTTTAGTTAGTTTTTCCAATCTTTTTGTAAGTTTTTTAACAGGGATACTTAGTTTCTCAGAAAGTTGTTCAGCAGTGTGTAATAAGAAAGGAATTTTCGAGAGTAAGTCAGCTTCATCTGGAGTGAAACATAATTCAATTAATGGCAGTAATTCCTTAGAATTTGGTAATCCTAAAATCCAGTCTTTTAGATGATTTATCAAATTTGTATAGGAATCTTTCTTTAACATACTAATATTATTTTCTTTTAATTCAATTTAAAAGTTATATAACTTTTCAAAATTTTGCTTTAAAGCTCATTTTTAGGTATTCTTCTCGAAAACATTCATAGGTATCTAATAAAGAGTATGATTTGAAAGGAAAGAAAAACCAGAAATAATGTAAAGGTTAAAAGATATGGTTTTATAAGTAATAGAAAGATATTTTGATTAAATTTATTAATTAAACATAAGGATTTAAAATTAGTTGAATCGGAATTCATAAATAAAAGTTATGAAATTATTATGAACTCAAGGGAATCACAACCAAACAACAATGAAGACCCGAGTACATTGAAGATGATAATGTTTTCTATGGGTTATTTCTTTAATGGTTTTCTAATTGTTGCCTTTAATAACTTTGTTTGGCATTATTACGAGAGCGAACTGGGGTTAATGGATATTACAAACTTATGGCCAATTTATCTGGCAGTAACGAATGTGATTTTTACTATTTTCAGTATGGTAAGTAGCCCGGTTATAGGTTATCTTACCGATAGGCCAAATAAATGGACAAAAAAATTAGGATTTCACTCCCCTTGGATTCTCATAGGAGGTATTCCAACAATTATTTTCTTTTTCTTAATCTTCACCCCTCCAAACATAACAGGCGTAGAAAGCATATTTCCCATTCTATTATATTATTTAATTATGGTCTTATTATATGATATTTCTAATTCGCTTTTTCAAACACATTCATTTGGAGCTTTTCCCGCTCATTTCCGAGGTGAATCCATCCGAAGGAAGGCGGGTATGATAACTCAAATATTTATTTTTATAGCAAATTTTTTAACAATAACACTATGGTCACAAATTATTGTTCCTGGGAATCCATCTACGTTTACAATAGCCGCTTTTTTAAGTTTCATAATATTGGGAGTTTCCCTAGCGATTTTCATCCCTGGTTCGAAAGAAACACTTGAGATAAAAGAACGCTTTATTCTAGGTTATGAAACGGTAGAGAAAAAATCCTTCATTTGGACAATGAAAATGGCGATTAAACAAAAAAATTTCATGTTAGCTATCTTAACTTATATTTCTTTTATGATAGCATTGGGGTTAATGAGCATGAATACTATTAATTTTGTTGATGATGTTTTACGAGAGGATCAATTTATCAGAACAATAGGATCAATTTTTATGTTATTCGCTTCCATAACAACAATGCCTATATGGATTTACGTTGCGAAACAAATTGGACATTCCCGTTTATATACAGTTGGTTTATTATCTTTCGGATTTAGTTTATTGTTATATTCTTTTGTTTCAAATATTTTTGGATTCTATATAGTTAACTTTTTGACAGGAATATCAGCTGCTATGTTTACAATTATGTTATCCCCTGTTTTCGCTGATTGTTATGATGAGATTACAGTAAAGAATAAAAAACATCATGAAGCTACATTAATAGGTTTTAGAAACTTCTTCCTTCGCATTTCTGTATCAATAATTCAAAGTTTTATTGTCGCAATAATTCATTCGATCTCATTTTATAACCCGAATAATCTGATACATAGTGCTGAAGCATTACTTGGACTTCGCTTAATCCAAGGACTTTTTCCTTTTTTATTTTGCATAATAGGAGCGTTAATATTTTCTAAAGGGTATGATTTGAAAGGAAACAAAAAGCGAGTAATCATGAAGAAATTACGAGAAATGGGATTGTAGGTTTATAATTTCAATTTAATATGAAATTCATTCTTTCATTAAAAAATCTTATTTTAATATTCTATTAAATGAATATAAATTTATATTGGATTTTAGCTAAAATACTAATAACAATATAATTGAAACTTATTAGTATATTTCAAAAATCTTTATTGAGCTATGAACTCAAGGGACTTAACACTTTCAGCAATTAAAGGCATTCCGGAAAAAATACCGTTTAATCCTTTCATAATGCATATGGCTGCATCATTAGCAAATGTAGATTACACTCATGATTATTGCCAAAAACCAGATGTTTTAGTAGATTCACAAATTAAATGTGCTGAATTTTTTGGAATTGACCACGTGAATGTATCAACAGATGCCTATAGAGAAGCAAACGCGTGGGGTGTTAAGATCAATTGGGAAAGTCATACCCCAGTTGCTAAAAGTTACATCAAAATTGAAGATTTTGAGTCAATCAAAACTCCTAATTTAATCGAAAATCAAAGAATCATGAATAGGGTTAATGCAGTTAAAAAATTCTCTGAAATGGTGGATGGCAATCAATGTATAGTAGGTTGGGTTGAAGCACCCTTCGCAGAAATTTGCTGTTTGTTTGGATTAGTTAACATTCTTCTTGAGTGTAGAAAACCTAATTGGGTAGAAATAATAAAGGGATTAATTAATAGAATTTTACCCATACAAAAGGAATTCTCTAAATTGCAAATTGAAGCAGGAGCAGACATTGTTGGGGCAGGCGATTCTGCAATATCCCAAATTGGTCCCATGAGATATGAAAAATGCTGTTTAGATGCAACGAAAGAGTTGTTCACTTATATTCAAAAAAATGTACCAGTGTTATATCACGTTTGTGGTGATAATGATATTGTTGATAAAGAGGGAAGAGATATGATCAAATTAATCTCAAATTCAGATGCAGCTATTATAGATTTTGACTATCAAGTCGATTTGAAAAAAGCAAAAGAAAAGTGTGGGACTAATAACTGCATTCGTGGAAACACAAATACGCAAATTTTAGGTAGCTCTAGTTACTCTGTTGTAGAAGTTATCCATGAAATAACTAAAACACTAGAAGCAGGGAAGACTGGAGGGCTTTATATGTATGCAGCAGGATGTGAATGGCCATGGGAGCCGAAAAAGATGGCCATTAGAAATTTAGGGTTAGCAAAAGCAATAACAGAAAAATTAGGGTTTTATTAACGATAATCTTTGGTATTCTATGCCTTTATACTATCTTCTTATAGGCGAATATTTATAATCTATAAAAAAAGGCTTTTTAACTCAATTTTTCCCAATCTAATATAAGCCTTATTATAATCTATAGCTTATAGCTAATATTTTTAGATTTTAAAGACTAATTTAAAGGATGAAAAAATTCCTAATCGTATAATAGAGTATAAAATATTTATTGTTGAAGGTGCTATTTCTAAAGAGGATTCTTGAATTTATTTAAAATATCACTCGATATACTTCTAACATTATTATTGGCATCTAATTCAAAAGCTTTAATTATATCCTTAAAATCGTTTTCAAGACTTTCCCAATTAAGGCGAAATTGAAAATATTTCCAATCCAGTGAGTCTTTATTAGCAATTATAATTTTCAATACATCGTCAATGTCGACTGCACTACGATCACTTCTCGCTAGTTTCGTTAATAAGTAATCTTCAACGGCTAATACTTTAACATCTCCAAAAAAAAGGTGTAGTTTTTCAATCATTTGGTCATCCCATTGGAAAGCATCGCAGGGTTTTAACCATATTTCTGCTTCACTACGCTCTCCAAATACAGTAAATAAATCATGATCTATTTTTGGTTTTTGTTTTGTATTTATCTTATTTTCCTTTAGACCTTTTACGAAGAGATTTAATTGCTTCTGAGATTCTATCTTAATACAGATATCAATATCTAGCGTTGTTCTCGCTACATTATAAGCAGGAAGAGCTAAACCTCCAATTACAGCAATTTTAATCTTAAGGTGGGACGCAACATCTAAAATAGTTTGGAGTATCCTACTGATCAACTTCAATCAACCTGAGCATATCCTTGAATATTTGTTCTGGGGTTTTTCCCCTCTCAATTAAACGTTGAAACTCTTCTACTTTTTTATAAGCTCTTTCAATGTCTGCAAGAGTAATATTAATAGGAGCTCGTTTCAGTTTTTTCTGATCCATAATTATTCTATAGTATAATTGTTGTTAGTTGTATTAATAATTTTATATTGTCTACATCTTTAAATTTATATATCCTTTTTCCATAGCCTTTTTTTAAATATCATAACGCGATTCCAAATTTAATATTTGATTCTTCTTTATAATTTAATAAACTGAAGGTTTTTGGGAAATTCCCAACATTTTTGTCGCTTGAGAAGGTGTAGCAATTTCACGATTTAAAAGTTTGAATTATTAATTAAGAAGCCAGAGCGCGTGAAAAGTGCAATTCTATTAGGTTATGTAGTCGCTTAAAAAAGAGATACAATATCTATTTTAAAGACGAAATTAAGAGATTTTCAAGAAATAATTTCCGTATTTAGTTACTGTAAGCACGCTATTTGGGGGTATAACAATTGTAGTAATATTTTCTTCCACGATCGCAGGACCACTGGTTTCATACCCTGGATCCAATTTATCTCCATCAAAAATAGATCTTTCAATGAAATCTCTCACATCTCGGAAATATATCTTTCGTATACCCTTTAAATGTTTTCGTTTATTTGGCTCGTTTCCCAAATCTAGCTCGCTTTCTAACCACATTTTTTTAAGCAAAAGAGAAGTGTGGGACTCATAACTGCATCCGTGGAAACACAAACACGCAAATTTTAGGTAGCCCTAGCTATTCTGTTGTAGAAGTTATCCATGAAGTATCTTAAACGATTGAAGCAGGAAAGCCTGGAGGTTTTTATATGTATTCACTGGGATGTGAAGTTCCCTGGCAACCACTAAATCTAGCAATTCGAAACTTGAGTATAGCTAAATCAATCACGGAAAGAATGGGTTTTTATTAAACAGTTTTAATATAAGAATTAGCGAGAAAATAAAAATATAGCAATCTAAATTTTCTATAAAATAGATACTCTCTACTGAATATTTATCTTTATTAGTGTATCTTTAAAAAAATGAATAATTTGATATGTTCATTTATATTTAAAAAAGATATAGAATTGAATACTAACAAAATTCCTGTAATTCTTGATACTGATATAGGCTTGGATATTGATGATACGTGGGCTCTAGGTTTCTTATTAAAGTGTCCTGAATTAGATGTTAAATTAATAACGACTTCATCTGATAATACTACGTTAAAAGCCAAATTAGTTGCAAAATTTCTTGAAATTGTGGGTCGAATGGACATTCCCATTGGGATTGGACCTCCAGAAAATCATAAAAAAGGTTGGCTGTATCCTTGGATTAAAGATTATGAAATATCGAAATATCCGGGCATTGTTCATGAAAATGGCATGGAAGTTCTTTGTTCTACAATAATGGATTCTCCTGAGCCTTTAACCCTTATATCCATTGGACCCTTAGGAACCGTGGCAGGAGCACTTAAAATGAACTCTAGTATTACAGAAAATTCTCGTTTTATAGGGATGCACGGAAGTATTCGCGTTGGATATAGGGCTTCAAATTCTCCTCACCTAGAATTCAATGTGAAAAAGAACATTAAGGCATGTAGAGAAGTTTTTCAAGCACCTTGGGAGAAAACTATTACACCATTGGATACGTGTGGAAATATCATGCTCTCGGGATTATTTCTCGAGCGCATCATGAATTGCGACAATTTAATAATTAAGACAATCAAAGAAAATGTTGAGATATGGGAAAAAAAAATTATACCCAGATTGAAAATGACTAAAAAAAATGAAACATCGGTCCTGTTTGACACTGTGGCTATATATCTTGGTTTCTCTGAAGATTTGCTAAATATTGAAGAATTAAAAATTGAAATTACTGAAAAAGGACACACAAAGATAAGCGAAAAAGGAAATATAGTACGTTGTGCAACTTCTTGGAAAGATCTCCAAGCCTTTAAAAATTTACTTGTTAATCGCCTTATTAATTAATCCATTTTGCCATTTTAATAATCTTTAGTATCACTTAATTATCTTCCTTGTTATCTAAAAGGAAATCGCTTTCTATGGCCAATTTTTTATAGATTATTAGTAAAATCTTTTTATTCAATATAGGAATATTAAATTTTAATGAGAATTGAAGAATTTGATGTATTAGTTGTTGGTACAGGTCTTAGTGGTCTAAGGGCCGGTTTAGAATTATCGAGAAAATGGAATGTTACGGTTATAAGCAAAGTTTATCCAGTAAGATCATACTCCGGAGCAGCCCAGGGGGGAATAAACTCAGCGTTGGGTAATTTAACAGAAAGATGACACTCCAAAAGGGCATACATTTGATACTGTAAAAGGTTCTGATTACCTTGCTGATCAAAATGTAGTAATGTTTATGTGTGAAGAAGCACCTAAAATTGTTGTCGAATTTGAAAGTATGGGCGCCCCTTTCTCTAGATTTGAGTCTGAACTCATAGCCCTTAAGAGAAGGCTTAGAATTAATTTTGCAGGAATTGAGTGTTGGGTCACCTCAAAAGAAGATTATATTTTAAGCAAACTAGTCCTTGGGGGTTGGTAAGATTATTCTGATGCTTTGGGGTGTTGGTTAAGATTTCAAGATGAATTAGATAAGGATTACCTCGAATTAACTAGCAAGCAACTTGATATTATTAAAGAATTTGAATTATTAAGGTCTGGAATTGAGGATCCAGATGACTATTTCAATAATTTAAAAGAATATTAATTTCATTTATTGCTATCATTTTTCTGATGTATTTTTAACTTAAAACGTCATCAAAAAGAATATATTTTATAAAAATAGTTTTATACTATTATGGTCTTACCTTTAGAGCATATTACTGTACTAGATTTGACAAGAATGTTACCAGGTCCCTATTGCACCATGGTATTGGCGGATTTAGGGGCAAACATTATACGCGTTGAAGATCCTTCTTTCCCATATAAGAATCCACCGCCATTTTTTCAAAAACAAAGGTATCGTGAAAGTGCTTTTAATTCAATTCTCATGAGAAATAAAAAATCTATTACTCTCAATCTAAAGAAAGATAAAGCAAGAGAGATTTTTTATGAGTTAGTAAAGAATGCTGATGTAGTAGTAGATACTTATCGCCCAAAAGTCACGAATAAATTAAAAATTGATTATGATACATTGAAATCTATAAATCCTCAAATCATTGGTTGTTCATTAACAGGATATGGTCAAAATGGACCATACGAACAAATAGCAGGGCATGATCTCAATTATATAGGCATTTGTGGAATGCTGGATTTAAATAAAGAAAGAACTATTAGAGGGAAAGAAAATCAAGAAGGAAAGCCAATTGTTCCTGGAGTTCAAGCAGCAGATATTGGTGGAGGTTTAATGGCTACAATTGCTATTTTAGGTGCGATAATAGAACGTGATAAGAACCCTGATAGATTAGGCCAATACCTAGATATCTCCATGACAGATACAGTATTTTCTTTCATGCCAATGGCAGCGGCCTTCCATTTTTCTAAGGATTTAAATGATAGTATGTCAAAACCGCAAAATCCTCTACATGGTGAAGTACCATTTTACTCAATATATAAAACTAAGGATAATAAATATTTATCAGTTGGAGCCATTGAGATAAAATTTTGGCATAAATTATGTGAGGTTCTTAATCGGGAAGATTTAAAACTAAAAGGCAACGCATTAGGAGAGGAAAGAGAGATGGTTTTTAGAGAGATTCAAGAAGAATTTTTAAAAAAAACTCAAGCTGAATGGTTTGAAATTTTTAAGGATCATGACGCCTGCGTAATGCCTATAAAAAGTTTTGCCGAAGCTTGTAAAGATCCTCAAATTAAAGCACGGAATATGGTAGTTAATTTGAATCATCCTAAATTTGGTAAAATTCAAAACGTTGCCTCACCAATTAAAATGTCGAGAACTAATTTAAAAATAAGGAGTCTAGCTCCTAAAGTGGGACAACATACAAAAGAGATTTTAAAGACTTACAATTATTCAGATGAGGATATTCGAGAATTTAGAAAAAAGGGGATTATATAAGCATATAAACTATAAGTTTTTATTAACACTAAAATTAATTCTTTTTAATTCTATACTTCAAAATTGAGTAATATGTCTGAAGAAATTATGAAGAAAAAATTTCCCCAATTTAAAAGTGAGTTTGCTGAAGTTAACAACATTAAACTTCATTATATTAAAGCGGGTCCTGAAGATGGGGAATTAATTCTTTTTTTGCATGGTTTTCCACAATTCTGGTATATGTGGAGAGATCAGCTTTTAAATCTTTCAAAAAACTATCTGGCAGTAGCTCCTGATATGAGAGGGTATAATCTATCATCCAAACCCGAGGAGATAGAACAATATCAACCCCAACATATTGTTGAGGATCTAAGAGCATTAGTTGAAGAACATTTTGGACGCAAGAAATTTATATTAGTAGGCCACGATTGGGGAGGAGTTGTTGCTTTCCCATTTGCAAACATGCATCCAGATTTAGTAGAAAAGTTAATTATCATAAATGCTCCACATCCAAACATCTTTGGAAGATTAATTGCACAAAATAAAGATCAACAAACATCAAGTCAATATGTATTGTTTTTTCGAACAAAAAATGCCGAGGGTTTTTTGTCTGCTAATAATTACCAAAATTTATACGGTGTAGTTTTTAATTCTGAAATGGAATTTGATGAGGATGATCGCCAAATGTACAAAGAGGCATGGTCTCAACCTGGAGCACTCACTGGTGGTTTGAATTATTATCGTGCTGGGGGATTACGCCCTCCTTCACAAGGAGAAAAAATATCAGAATTGACTGATGAACAATTAGAAGCTAAACCTGTTATGATAAATGTTCCTACGTTAGTAATATGGGGGGAAAAAGACACTGCACTTACAGTTCATAACCTTGAAGGTCTTGATGAATTTGTCCCGGATTTAATTATTAAACGTATTCCTGAAGGTTCACATTGGGTTATTAATGAACAACCCGATAAAATTAATTCTTTAATTAGAGAGTTTATAATGAATTAATATCAAAATGTGGTGCTACTTCTATGGTTCTAGACGATAGAATAGTGGGAACAAAAATATACAGGAAATTTCGAAGTGGTGTTTTTTATGAAGAATTGTATAGAAAATATCAAATTACTGAAAATGATCTCCTAAATATCCTCAATAGGAACAATGGTCTAGATTATCGTAAAACAGACATTTCACGATCAATAACTTTAGAAGCTTCATAGACATTATAAATCTGAATAAAACTAATTCAATTTATAGACTATTAATATAAACTTTTTTTATGGTTTTTTTCCTTATTATCTTAGTAATGAAAACTAAGAGTGGTGAGTAAATTTTGAATTTTCGCGTAGAAAAGGATATATTAGGTGAAGTAGAAGTTCCTACTAATGTTTATTGGGGTATAAATACTCAAAGGGCACTTAAAAATTTCCAAATAAGTGGAAAGACGTTCCCTACAATATTTATCATTTCTTTAGCCCAGATGAAAAAGGCTTGTTTACTTTCAAATTTAGAATTAAATTTAGTGAATAAAGATATTGGAAATGCAATGCTTCAAGCTTTAACTGAAATTATAGATGAACGTAAACATCTTGATCAATTTCCTATTGATATCTTTCAGACTGGTTCTGGAACTCAAACAAACATGAATATGAATGAAGTAATAGCAAATAGAGCTAATGAAATCTTAGGACATCCAATGGGTAAAAAACATCCAGTTCATCCTAATGATCACGTGAATAAAGGACAGTCCTCTAATGATGTTATCCCAAGTGCAATGCATGTCTCAGCCTTACATATGGTTCAAAAAATATTCCCTGTATTAGAAAACTTATTGGAACATTTGGATAACAAAATTAAGGAGTTTATAGATATAGTTAAAGTAGGTAGAACTCATCTACAAGATGCGGTTCCTATCCCACTATCACTAGAATTTGAAGTATATAAAAAACAAATTAATACCAACATAGAAAGATTACGGAATACGTGTGATGAATTGTATTATATACCAATAGGTGGCACAGCATTAGGAACAGGATTAAATGCGCATGAAGATTTTGGAAAACTTACAGTGTCCCATCTATCAAAAATGATGAATCTACCTTTTAAAGTCAATCCTGTGCGCGCAGAAGGCATAGCCTCACATAATACCATAGTAAAAATCAGTGGTAATTTACGATTATTAGCTTTATCTCTATTAAAAATGGCAAATGATATTCGCTGGATGGGGAGTGGTCCACGAGCAGGATTATCAGAGTTAATTCTACCTCAGAATGAACCAGGGTCCTCTATAATGCCAGGTAAGATAAATCCTACTCAATCAGAAGCATTGATTCAAGTTTGTCTTCAAGTAATTGGAAACGATGGCACGATTTCGTTTGGAGAGGCGTATGGAAGCATTTTAGATTTGAACGTATGCAAACCTTTAATGATAATAAATCTGCTCGAATCAATAAAAATCCTTATTGGAGGTATAAGTTCATTTATAGATAATTGCTTATTAAATTTGAAGGCTAATACTGAGCAAATAAATGAACATTTAGAAAGAATGCTAATGCTCGTAACCAATCTAATTCCTATCCTTGGATATGATAAATGTTCAGAGATCGCACAGCGAGCATACAAAGAGGGAAAGAGTTGTAAGGTAGTTATAAAAGAAATGGGATTAACAATAGATAATCTTGATGAATTACTAGATCCCAAAAAAATGGTGTGATTGAAGAGCTAATAAAAATGATGGTAGAACCTATGACATTTTCAACAATCATTTTTAAAATATTATTAGTCATAGTAGTGGCACTCCAAAGAATCACAAGTTTTATATCTTAATAGTGTGTAATATCAAATTAATCAAAATAATATTCTTTTACAAGGTTGCTCATATGAAAGATATTTCTAAATTAATTGATGTAGTACTTAACGAAGTTAGTGGAAAGCATGCTTTGGATTGGGTAGC
The DNA here is from genome assembly GCA_019057775.1 of Promethearchaeota archaeon. The sequence continues at coordinate 11,483 of JAHLWT010000102.1, read as the reverse complement.
GAAGATATCGCAATATAACCGAGTGGTAGGTTCTCAGGATTATCATAAAGTTGTGGAACGAGTAATAAATGAATTAGAATCCTATGGTTTAGATGAAATAAAACTTCATAAATATCCCGCTGATGGAAAGACAAAAACTTGGGAGTGGATAGTAACTCAAAGTTGGGAGATAAAATCTGGAGAACTATGGTTAATGGAGCCAAAAAAAGAAATATTATGTCGATTTCAAGACATACCCATGTGTGTATTAGGAAGATCAAAAGGTTGTGACGTTAATGCAGAGTTAATTGACGTTGGGAAAGGATTTACTGAAGAAGATTTTGAAGGAAAAAATGTAAGAGGTAAAGTTATTTTAATGGAAGCACCAAGAATAATAGTTCCTACTCTTTATGTAGAAAAAGGAGCGTTAGGAGTAATAGTTTATCCTAATCCTAAACGAGCAGCAGGTTTCAAAGGAATGACTATTTATAATAGGTTTCCCGCGATAGCCGAAGATTTAGAAATGACTACATTTGGTTTTAGCATTACATTTGAGCAAGCGCTATATCTAAAAGAACTTTTACAAAAGGGACCCGTTAAAATCTATGCGAGAATTGACGCTAAGATATATGATGGTGAATTAGAAGTTATATCTGCCGCCATTCGAGGGACAGAAAAGCCTCAAGAAGAAATAATTCTTACAGCCCATCTTTGTCACCCTGCAGCAGGAGTAAACGATAACGCAAGCGGATCTGCAGGATTGTTAGAATTAGCACGTTCACTTACAGTTCTTATACAGCAGAAAATATTAGATCCACCTAAACGGACAATCAGATTCCTATGGGTTCCTGAATTTCATGGAACTTATCCATGGGTTAAAGAACACGAACATATCGTAAAAAATGCACTTTTCAATATTAATTTAGATATGATAGGAGAACATCCTGTAAATGTTGGAGAACCATGTTACATATGCCTTGGACCCTACTCAAGACCTTCAATTTTAAATGATCTAATTCAGTATTTTACGAGAATAATCGCAGATCACCCTAAAGGAGTAGCAGTAAATGGCACGACATTGCAAATGAGATATAGAATAATTCCTTATTCTGGTGGGAGTGATCATGTTGTTTTTGTCGCACAACCTATAAGCATTCCAGGGATAATGATTGGGCATGAAGATCCATTTTGGCATACTTCCCTCGACACTATTGAGAAATGTGATTCCACCGAATTAAAACGTACAATTGCTATCGCTCTCTGTACTAGTTATACCAGTTCAATACAGACTAGTGAGTCAGTTATTACTATATGGCCAATAATAGAAGAAAATTTTTATCAGCGGCTTGGTAAGACAAAAGAGATATTGTTTTCTCTTTACAACAAAATCAACCAGGAAATTACAAATCCAACTATTTCAAAAGATGAGAAAGCTTTATTAGGAATAGCGTTAATTGATGCTTTTGTTAACTATGAAATAAAGGTTATGGATTCCGTAAAACATCTTGATGCATTATCATCACTTGTTGAAGAACTACTTTTAGAGAAATATGAGGAATTAGATAAATTAAAGAAAAATTTATTATCTCAATGGACTAGATTATGCAAAAATGCATTAATTGATATTACTCTTGTTAAAGAACCAGATAATTTTAAACAAAAATGGGATTTAAATTTTCTAGGGAGACGGAATTTAAAATTTTATTTACCAATTTTAATGTCAGACGCCTATCAGAAATTTAAAGTTCCAGAACCTCCTGACATATGGGGAGGTGATGTACAGGAAATAATAAATTTTATAGGATTATCTTTAAATCTTAAGGAAATTAGTGCTATGCTTACTTTAGAGTTTCAACATATTTTTTATCCTAATGAAGTCTTAAATTTTGTAAATTTATTAGAAGAAAATGGTCTCATGAAAAAAGCTTAAAAAATCATGAAGTTCCAATGGACTTATCCTTTTTCGATTTTTATTGAAACAACGACAATAGATCGCAATTAAATCAGATGAAAAAATTTTTAATAATGCAAAAGTTATTTGGTATTATATATTACGGATTTAGTTAAAGTTCTATGGTGATGTTAAATTTCTCTAAAAGATGAAGTCAAACAATTTGTCTTGAAGCAAGGAGCTGTAAGCGTAGGATTTGCTACGAAGGAGACACTCGCAGGTGGACCACCCACAACAGATATAACGTATGCATTACCAGAAGGTGAAACTGCCATTTGTTTTGCTATTCCATTGGATAAGTCAAAAATACGTCCTTATCTAGGAAAACAACTCCCAAGAGGCCGATTTGACCATGTTATTGATAATGGAGATGGTTATTTAAAAGCTTTCAAAATTGCAAAAGCTATAGCAAATTTTCTAGAAAAAAAGGGATTTACTTCGGTTCCAGTGAGTCCTAATTTTAACTACCGCAAAGATGTCTCTGAATGGAGGTCTAAATTACCCCCAATACTCGCTCTAAGATTAGTGGCGGCTCGTAGTGGCGTTGGTTCTGTTGGATGGTCAGGAAACATTCTCGTAAAAGGTTATGGAGCAAGAGTGATACTAGGCGCCGCAGTAACTTCAGCAAGATTAGAACCAACTAATCCAGTGGCTGATGGGGAATCTCCATGTGATAAGTGTAAGTTATGCGTAATTGCTTGCGCTTTCAGGATGTTTGATAAGGTGAAGGAAGATTCATACACTTTAGGTGGTCATACATTTACTTTTTCTAAGCGGAATAGCATTGTTCGATGCTATACTGTATGCGGGGGATTATCAGGTTTGGATAAAACAAAAAAATGGTCCACTTGGTCTCCTGGTAGAACGACATACCCAGAAACTTTCGATGATGCAGATGGAACTTTTGCACATCTTTTCACTCACCCATTAACGAAACTACACGTTGAAGGAGAAGAAGGCAATTATGGTGAGTCCACCTTGCTGAAAGATGCTGATATTCAAGAATATATTGCATCTGGAGAGATAGTATCAAATACATTCACGGAAAAGCTTATTCTAACATGCGGTAACTGTCAATTAATATGCTCTGGAGCCCATGATGAAACTGCTGAAAACTACCGAATACTAACAAACTCAGGGTGCGTCGTAACGAATGAATTTGGAAATAATGTGATTGTGACTGCTGAAGAAGCAGAGAGATTAGAACAAGCAGGAAAATTAGTTAACATAGAAGAAAGAAATAATCAACAACGGCAATCTCTAGAAAAATACATCCTCGATCTCTACAAAAAGCTTGGAAAAGTTCGAGAAATCGTCCCAGTACATGAGAATTATGTTAGGAAAGCTTCAATGGGAAAGGGAATGATACCAAGGTAAAAGAAAGGGATTAATTCTTTTATTTTATTATATTAATTTATCCTAAAACAAACTTTAGAACATTTTTACTAATGTATTGAATCTATTACATCTCTGACTTTCTAATCGCAAATGTTTAAAAAGTTAATATCAGACTATTATATTACTAAAATTAAGATGATTTTTTATGCCAGAAAATTTAATTAACACATTCAAACTCAATTATGACGGAACGTTTGAAGAGATTGACTTCCAAAACATAAAAGATGTATTTACAATTGTAAATATTTTAGCGATTTATATTCAAAAAAAAAAAATAATGTATATATGGATTGGTAAATCGGCTACTCAAGCATTAAAGAATCATATAAGTAAAATTCGTGTATTATTAAAAGAGGAGTTCCCTCAATTTAGAATTATGAGGAATATTACCCTGGAAATGAGGGCTGAAACGTTCGATTTTTTTGAAAATTTGAATATAAATAAGGAAGAATTATATGCGCAAATTAATCTTCAAGAGAAGGTAATTATTCCAATTTTAGAGAAAATTGATAATTTAAAAGTTAAAGCGAATAAATTTATAAAATCTAAGGAGTATGGGAAAGCGATAACGGATCTGGAAGAGATTATTGAATTTGCCAAAAAAATTGAAGATGATGCCACAATCATAGAACAAAGAAAGAGGATCTCAGAACTGACTCAAAAATATGATAATAAGAAAATAGTTTCTGCAATTGAAGAAGCTGCTCTCCAGGCGGAGAAAGAATATAATGAATTACTAGGAAAAAATGATATTGTTGGCGCTTATAGAATCGTTGAATCATTTGAAAAAAATTTTGAGACAACCTATGACCTTTCTTTAATTTCAGGGGCAATAAACATAATTTCGAAAGCAAAAAAAAGGTGGAATACTGAAAAAGCAAAACAAGAAACTGACTTATTCAAGCTCGAAAAAAATTTCAATAATGCAATTAAAACAAAGCAATATGATAAAGCTTCTGAGATTTATGCGACTGGAATAAAAATTCTATCTCCTTTAATAGATGAGAAAATACAAAGAAAATGGGAAGGTTTTGAGGATGTTCTCCAAGATCTTAAACTTAAATTAGAATTAATTGAGAGATTTGAGACTCTTTCTAAAGATAGTGCTCAGTTAAAGAAAGAACATCAATATAAAGAATTAGAATCAAGAATAAAAAAATTAGTTAAAGAATTTCAAAAAATAGATCTACCAGAATATAGAAGCAAGCTAGATATAATACAAAAAGAAGTTGAATATGCCGAAGAATTCTATAAGAAAACTCTTGGAAACATTGAAGAATTAGAAAAAAAGACCGTAGATGATAAAGAAAATAAGCTATTGGATGATGTAGTTAAGGATTGTTTATCATTAATAGATTTTGCTAAACAGATAGATCTGTTCGAGACGGTTGATAGATACCAAGTTATTTTAGAGGAAACGGAAAAAGAAATAGAAGATCGAAAAGCTATTGAAGAAGAACAAGAAAAGATAAAAAGCCAACTTAGAAAACTGGAAAATAATTTAACGTCTGTTTTAAAGTCAATGAAACTGACTAAAGCTAGGGAGATCCTTGACAAAAGTAAAGCATTTTTAGATAATCTTGTAAATGAAGATATCAAAAAAAGATGGGATGAATTGGAGTTCCAATTTGTAGCTACTAAGCAATTATTAAGCAATATTGATAATTTAAGTAAAAATGGTATGGATTTTTTATTAAAAAAATCATTTGCAGAATCATTAGAATATTTCGAACAAATCATTTCTCAGCTTCAAGAATATAAAGGAGGTAAATAACTTTGACACTAGAGAAAAAGGAAGAGAAGGATGAAAAAAGAAAGATTCAAATAATATCTCAAATTGATGATTTAATCGCTGTTCAAGGGCAAGCGTATATGAGGGGACAGTTAAAGGAGGTTTTGTCATATGCAGATCAAATTATAGATTTGGCTAAACCCGAGGATCTACAATCTTTTATAAGGGAACAGGAAGATTTAATAGCACGTGTAAAAGGTATTCAGAAACAGAGAGAAGAAAAAGAGAGAGCTAAAATTGAAGCTGAACAAGAAAAACTAAGACTTGAGAACATTGCGAAATCAAAAGCAGAATTAACAGAACTTGAAAATATCTTTAATGAGGCATTTAAAACTGAAGACTTATTAAAATCAGGTGATATTATTGAGCAATCTAAAGCGATTCTTTCTAATCTTGACGATGATAAAATAAGGAAAAAATGGGGGGAGTTTGAAAAGAAATGCTCCGATGCTAAAGTACGAAAAGAACTAGTTAAGAGTGCTGATGAATTAATAGCAGAGTCTGCAGAGTTAAAAGCTAAATTCGAATTTGAAGATTTAAAATTAAGGCTCAGATATTTAATAGAACAAGCAAAGGATAAAGGGATCACTGATTACTTTAAAAAATTGAAAGAATTGCAGACAGACATATTAGCAACTGAAAAATCTTATATAAAGATTCGTGTTAAAGTTGAAGATCTAGGCCAAAAAACTTACAATCTCCAAGAAAATAAACGTTATGAAGAAGCAATTACAAATTGCGAAAATCTCCTCGAACTTGCTAAATCTATAGATCTTAGAGATAGAATTGAAGAATTTTCAAAAATTTTACCACAGTTAAAACAGAATCTTAAATTTGAAATACTTAAAGAATCTATTATGAAACTCAATAATGAAGGGTTAGATTTTGTTAGAAAAGGGGAAATTTCATCTTCTCTAGAAAAATTCAAATTAATTAAAGAAAATTTAGGAAACTATATTAGCTGACCGTAATAACCCTCTGTGTCACTTCTTAGGATCAAATTTGAACTTATCTTCAGCCATTATATTACAGAAAGGAAAAAAATTAAAAAAAATTTGTTTTATTATTTACTAAATTTGTTTTTGCTTAATATGCGGAAGTTTTCCACCTACTTTTAGAACTTCAATCTCGATTTCACTTAGTGAATGAGTTAGTTCTATTTTTAGATTTTTTGAGACATTGTTTAAAATAACTTTTCCTGAGTCTATTGTAGTTAAGTCTATTAGGAAATGATCTCCTTGTTCAATTTTGTTAAAATCATCCTTATTAGCAAATGTTAATGGAACAATACCAAAATTCACAAGATTAGCTAAATGGATTCGAGCAAACGATTTAACAATTACTGCCTTAAGACCAAGATATTTTGGAGCAATAGCAGCATGTTCCCTACTTGATCCTTGACCATAATTTTCGCCACCAACAATAAAACCGCCGCCTTTCTCTAAAGATCTATCATGGAACGATTCATCTACCATTATAAACACAAACTTGCTAATCTCAGGTATATTAGATCTTAGGGGTAAAATGTTTGCCCCGGCTGGCATGATATGATCTGTAGTTATATCATCTTCGACCTTAAGAAGTACATCCCCTTCTAATTTATCTGGTAAAGGATTAAAATTCGGTAAAGGTTTAATATTTGGACCCCGGATGATTTCAATTGATTTTGCTTCTTCAGGTGTTAATGGTGGTATGATTAAATTGTCGTTTACAATAAATTTCGAAGGCATATCTATTGGGGGTAAAGAACCAAATTTTCTAGGATCTGTTATTTTTCCTTCAATTGCCGCCATTGCCGCAGTTTCAGGACTAACTAAATACGCATTCGCGCTCTTGGTACCTGATCGTCCGAGAAAATTCCTATTAAACGTTCGTAATGACACAGCATCACTCTTAGGTGCTAAACCCATACCAATACATGGTCCACAAGCATTTTCTAATATTCTTGCTCCTGATTTTACTAGATAACTCATTTCTCCTGACTCAATCATATGTTCTACCACTTGTCGAGAACCTGGAGACACTGTTAAAACTGTATGTAAATTTAATGTTTTTCCTTTCAGCATGTTTGCCGCTATTTTTAGATCTCGCAATGAAGAGTTGGTACAACTACCAATACAAACTTGATCTACATTCAATCCTTCTAATTCTCTAACAGTTTTTACATTTCCAGGACTATGGGGTTCAGCAATAAGAGGTTCTAATTCACTAAGATTAATCTCGATAGTTTCGTCATAAACGGCATCAGAATCGGGTTCCAAAGAAATCCACTGATCTCCTCTTTCTTGAGCTACTAAGAATTCTTTTGTAATCTCATCTGAAGGAAATACAGAAGTTGTAGCTCCTGTTTCTGTTCCCATGTTTGTTATTGTCCCTCTTTCAGGAACAGATAAAGTCTTTATTCCAGGACCCACATATTCTAATACTTTATTTACAGCACCTTTTACTCCTATTCTTCTTAAAACTTCTAGAATAATGTCCTTTGCTGATACAAAATTAGGGAGGCTTCCCGTGAGATATACTTTTACAACCTTAGGCATTTTTAACCTGAAAGGCTCTCCAGCCATAGCAGCTGCAACATCTAATCCTCCAGCTCCAATAGCTATCATACCTACTCCCCCTCCTGTTGGAGTATGGCTATCACTTCCTAATAATGTTTTTCCAGGTCGCGCAAATCGTTCAAGATGCAATTGATGACATATTCCATTCCCCGGTCGTGAAAAATATAATCCATATTTAGCTGCTATGCTCTGTAGATATCTGTGATCATCTGGATTTTTAAAATCAGCCTGAAGTGTATTATGATCGACATAACTTACAGATAATTCGGTTTGAACTCTTTCAATACCAATTGCTTCAAATTGCAAATAAGCCATAGTACCTGTAGCGTCTTGGGTTAATGTCTGATCAATTTTTATCGCAATATCAGAACCCTTCTCCAAATTTCCTGCTTGTAAATGACCCTCAATAATTTTTTCGGTGAGAGTTTTTCCCATTAGTTTCATCCAATTTTATTATAATTTATCTTTTTGATATTAGATGTTAATTATTTTAAGAAAAGATTCGATCTAAATTAAAGTTAGGATGAAAATTTTTGTATACTCCCAAAAATAAAATTTGATAAAAAGTTTAAAAAGTTAATTAACTTAAATCTACAATAACAAGTGAATTATTTATAAAATTAGAATATTATATAAGTTATATATCTAAAATTAATCAAGAAAAACAACTATAAAGAATTGAGATATCATGTCAGAAGAAAATTTAAAAGGCCAAATTAGCGCAAAGGAAGATGAGGTCACTCGTATTGAGGAAGATGCGACAAAAAGGGAAGCTTCCGCTGAAGCCGAAGTTGAAGGTGAATATGACCCCAAAATAGCTGAAGCTGAATCATCTTTAGATGAAGAAACAAAACTACGAGACGAAGCTATTGAAAAAGCAGCAGATTGGGCTACTACAAAGAAGGAAAAGATTGCAGCTGCTAAAGCTGCAAGTAAATTATTTGCTACACTTAAGAGTGAAAAAGAAAAAGCCTTAAAAGTTAAACTAAAAGAAATTGAAACAGAAAAGAAAAATAAAATTAAGGCAATTAATGCAGAAATAAAAGGGATAAACAAGGAAATAGCTGCTATAGAAAAAGCAAAGGTTAAAGCTGCAGCGGCAAAAGCTAAAGCAGCAGCAGAATAATTGTTATTATTAATTATCATTTTTTCTCACTATTTTTTTTTTTTTAATTTGAAACCCTTCTTATTACAATGTGTTTAATATAATTTTGATTGTGCTCACGGGATTTGGACCATTTAATAACAATGATTGGAACCTAAGTGGTGAAATAGTTCGAGGGTTTAATTCTCAAGCTAAGGATGATCAAATTATTAAAAAAATATTACCTGTAAGTTGGATAAATAGTATTAATTCTTATAAAAATATAGTAGAAAATTTTAGAGAACTACCTAAATTAGTACTACTATTAGGTATTCATCAAAGCAAGAATCTACAATTAGAAAAATACGCTTGGAATTTTAAATGCGGTCAAGATATTGATAATAGAGTCAAGTTTGGAATAATAAAGCGTTATAATCCACTTCGATTAAAATCAATAATAGACATTCCTAAATTATATTCTTCTCTAAAAAATGTAATTCATATCTCTATTTCTAAATTTCCAGGCTCCTACTTATGTAACTATCTTTACTATTGGGCACTCGATTTATCAAAAAAAGAATATCCTGTTATATTTATTCATATCCCTGCAAAGGGAAAACTAAATGAATGTATTAGTAAAATTAGAAATATTCTTGAAACTACTATTAAAATTCATTATGACAAGAGATTAAATGTTTAATGGTAATTTTTGACCCTTTTCATTAATGTCGTCCTTTGAAAGTTCCGAGTGGATCTGAAGCTCATCATACAACCAATTCAAGAGTCGCATTTTAGAATTATAGATTTCAACTTCTTCCTCAAATAATTCCATCTTCATAGTCCTAATAAATAGTATCCTTTATAATCCAAGAGATTTAAAAATAAATATTTATCCCTGTAATATCTACATAATACTGAAACTAAATGAGATTAGGAAATGTCACTTCTGATAATACATTGGATTAATTAATTGAAAGAGTTATCTAAGATTTTTTATATTTATTCTGAATATCTTCAAGTTCATAAACTATTTCTTCTATTGGATGTCCATTAATAACATCATGTAATTTCTGAATTAATTCCTTAGGAAACATTTCAAAATTAGCAATTAATTTTCTATAAGTTATAAAATCAGGTGTAATTTCATAGATGCCTTGACTTCGTTTTGCATCAAATTCTCTTGAAACTATCTGAACAAAACTTGTGATTAAATCATTAAAGAACTCATCTTCAATATTTTTCAAGGTATAATTTAGATCATACAGCATGTGGTCATATTTTTTGTCAATATTTTGGATTTCTGCTTCTCTATTAGCATTAATTTCATCGAGTTTTGGTCGCAGTTCATTCTTCTTTTCTTCTAACTCTTTAAGTTTTAACTTTAATTCTTCAACCATAATACTCTTTAGTTTCGGACTGTATTTAAAGAATTAGTAAGTTATAATTAGAGTGAGCTTCCGTTTTTTTCAAATAAAATTATCTTCCAATATTTTTTATTTAATATTTAATGGCGATTGAAAGCATAATTGAAAAGAATTTAAATCATATCGACTAATCTATGAGGAATCGAAAAGGATCTCATTTAAACTCTCGCATTCTAAGATAAAAAGCACCCAGAACGAATACAACTATTGGGAATATAGTCACATAAATCTGCGCAAACCATAATTTTAAATCCTTTGGTGTGTCAAAATCAACGTGATCTGATAGTATATCATTTGCTATTTCATATAGATTGTTTTGAGGGATGTATGGACTATCGCTCAGGAATAACATGCTAATAAAAAATAGCTCAAAAATCGCTAGCATGAAGCTCAGAAGCAATCCCCGATTACCAATCATCCCTACAAGTAGAAAAGTTCCAGAATAGATTAGTGTGGCCAGAAGGAGAAAAATGGCAACCCCTCCAAACACATCAAAATTTTCTCCGATACCTGCAAATACCCCCTTTTCTGCGAATGCGTGAGTGAATAAGAAATAGACGAAATAAATTATTATGTTCACACAATAGACTGTAACATTTATGACGATCCATCTACTGAGCCAGTATACCTCGCGTTTGATTGGCCTAACGAGATAAAGTTCTATCGAATGGTCCGAGATCTCATCAGAACTAAGAGGAAGACTCATCAATAAACAACCAAAGATGAATATTATAGGAAATAACATGCCAAATACAATATCGACGAATGCCTCATCTGGATGTTCGATTCTTATACTCCCTTCTTCAATGCCTATTTCAATGAATATTATGACAGGAAGGAACGTAATAGCTAAAGCTACGTAAATTACCCATTTTTTACTATAGAATAAAGTCTTGAAACCTATTTTGATACTATTGATCAATTTATCTTGTTGATCAAGTACCATTTCTTTTACACTTTTTTCACGAATTACATCTTCAATATATTGAGTTGAGTTAATCTCTTCTTCTTTATTTGTCATAATATCACCTTTTATCCTTTTGTTAGGGATTTATATAAGTTTTCAAGCCCCTCATCGGTAGCTTTTATCTCTGTTATTGGAATTTCATGATTGCATACGAGATCCGTCACCAAGCTATAGAATTCTCGCGGTTCGTTTGTTAGAACTATGAGTTGATTTTCATTTGAATGGATATCTTTTTGAAATTTAATTTGTGAAACAATCTCTTCATCCGCGTTGTTAATAAGCAATGTAGACAATTTTTTTGAATCTTTTACAGTAATTTGGATGGAG
>JAHLWT010000101.1 GCA_019057775.1 Promethearchaeota archaeon | reverse complement strand
AGCTGATTTTTATCCAAAGCTTCTTTTAAAGTGATGTATTCAGGGTCATGATTGATAGATGTGCTCAAGGGAATAATTCCCATATTTTTAAAACTCTGAGGTTTCCCCAATTCAATATTTAAGAGATAATTTTTTATTACTGAATCCATTTTCCCTCCCTTATAATCTTAAATATGGTCTAATCATAATTATTCTTCACAATACCCAGCAAAAGAATGAACAGGCATTGAAAATTTCCCATTAATTTTCTTTTTTACCGTAAGCTCTAACCGTCTTAGCAAATAATCTAATTTCCAGAGGAATTCTGTCATTCGTATAATAAAGCTCAATCTCCTGATAGCGGTCACGGATATTCCAAGCTTTCGCAAAATTTTTATGGAATGAAGGAAATTTCTCTGGGCCGTTTATTAATATAAGACGTGTTCGTCTCCGAGTATCGATTCGATATTTAGGGGAAAAAAGCATAGCTAACCCTCGCTTATGATCCTCAACCCAGTTGCAATAATCAAGCCCTTGAAAAATTACACTCTTCAATCGTCTATCTCTTATCTGTCCGTATTTAAGTTCTATCACCGTAAGCCATCTTCTCTCACTTTCAAGGGCTAGGATATCTATTGCCTCTGATTTTTTTGTCCCCTCACCAGCAGACACTTCGCAGTCAAGCACATCATAACTATTCCCACTCAATTTTTTTCCTGAATTTAGATATTTCACTACTGCTGAATTAAGATCATTTCTTTCGTCTTTAATATAAACGCTCTTCCTAAAATTATTATTATAATTTTCCTCAAATTCTTTTAAACGTCTGTCCAATGAGATAAAACGAATGACATTAATAAACTGAATCAACCTTATATCCAAGATGGCTGCGCTCAGAAGGCGTATTTTTCGTAAAAAAACTTCATCAAAGGAATGGCCTAATATCAGAAGTGGAATAGCCTTGTCCCCATTAGAAATTTTATGCCAATGATCAAAAACAAGGGGCAATAACTCAGTTTGCAAAGGAGTTGGCAGAGCTCGGAGATCTTTCCCTGAGCCTCCATATCCAACGACCGCTACATCCAGCTGTTTTTTCCTCTCTTTAAGAATTCCTTTATAAAACCAAATATGATTATTCAACTTTGAAGATTTAATTTCTAAACCACACTCTTTCTCTAAGTAGTCAAGTATGGGTTTGATATACCCTTTTCCTTCAAGAATCTTTACATTAAATTTATTTTTCATTAGATATAAGCTTCTATACGTGAGGTATTAGAGAAATTTGATTTATGAAAACTTAATATTTTCCCTTTTTCAATCATTTCTCTTTATTCTTTATTAGATAAATTTTAGCTTACGAAAATTCACTCATCGATCTTGTAATATAAAGTCCCCTCTTGAATTTCAAAGTGATAATAGAAAATCGTCCTTTCAATGTCTCTTGCCTTAACATTAAAGATTTTTGCAAAGTAACGAATTTTCTTTAGATAATTATACCAATTGTTAAAACTGAAATTCTTCCCAGTTGGTTTTACTTTCACTGAATCATATGTATAAAGAACTTGCCAGACTCTAATGTCTATTACTCCATAATTCTGTGGATCAGTTAACATAAGAATTGCAGATGCGGTAGGAATGCTAACACCTTTTAATTTTGTCAATAGTTCAATTTTTCTCTTTTCATAATCGGTAGAAAATACCTTTTGAGAGATTTTGATTATTTCTTTCTTTGAATTGGCTAAATACCAATTCTTAGGGCGGGGGCTTTTCCACATTCCAATTTTTAAAAATTCTTCTTTTGTGAAATAGCCTCTTCTAATTACATCTTTTAATTCTGCAATTAATTTTTTAGTTTCCGTGTTCTCCTCAGTGCTTAACCTTGCTTTTATCAATTCTTTTATGTTTTTGAATTCTTTCTTCATTTAAATTTTACCTTATCGCAAAAATCTCTAGCTTCTTAATTCATTCTTCAAATAATTCAATTACTAGTTGATTTAATGTCTTTCCTGATTTTACATGTTTCCATAATCCGGTTGGGGTCCAATAACAAGTAGGATAAGGCCCTCCAAAAGCAAAGTAAAACAATGCGGAAGCATGAGTAATTACTAGGCCCTCTCCATTTTTCAATGATTTAAAATCTTTATCAATCCATTTCCATTTATGCTTTTCTGCATTTTTTCTAATCTCTGCTTCCCTTTTTAGCAGATTTTCCACTGACCTTTCATCATAAATCAAGAATTTCCAATAAAAATCAAGATGTTTTGGGTCTGGCACGGCATTTAGTCTAGCCTCTTTGTGCGAAATGGAAAATTTATCAGATGGGTGGATAACCTTAGCATCGATCAATTTCTCCCAACTCCAGTACTGTCTTTTACTACTTCCAACAACTTCTCCAATTTGGTCTTCTACAATCACGAAATATTCTGACTTCTTTTCAGATTTAAAGCGAGCTAATCGTATTCCTTGAATGCCGAGCTTACTAGCTTTTGAAATAGCTTCAGGTTGAAATTTTGGTGCCACTAAAACTCCCACCGGATTATCTATAAGCTCATTTGCCAAATTTTCATCAATTTCCTGTAATTTAAGACCTAAAATCCAACGTTTTGTTTCCTCCTTAACATTTTTGTCTTTCTTCCAATTTTCCAAATACCAATTTAACTGCCCTACAGCTTCCTCGTTGATATATGATATCTTCAACTCAAATATTCGAAGTTCATAAGCATTATCAATCACACTGAGCCCAACTAAATCCATGCGCCCAATATCTCCCTGCTCTGATTTAATACATATCTGAGAACGAACAAGTGCAGGCAAAGGAATATCTGAATCAGGATCCCAACAGCCCACAATTGCAGGATTATTCATAAGAAACGATTCCATATCTCTTTCAGAACCAAATGCTTCTAAAGAGCCAATTTTTTCAGTCTGAACCTTCCATATTTGAGATTCCATTTTATTCTCCTAGTAATAATATTCTTGCGCCATTCTTATCCTCCAAAAAGCAATTCTTGTATTGGCAAGAGCCCAAACTACACACATGGAGGCAAGCGCAGTTCTGAAAGCTTTTTTCATTGTCATTTGGGAAATGCTTCGTAGGCATCCTTTAAAAAGTTTACGAATTCTTCAGACTCTAAATCAAAATCCTCTTTTACTCGTATATACATACGATCAGTATTCTCGTTACGATTCTTTATGAATACGGAGCTAGGCAACCCAAGCTTTTCAGAAAGCGATTCTTCTTTGTCGAATTTTACGATATTGAGCCGATTTGAGACTTTATCGCTGTTAAAAGAGTTTGCTTTAACTAGAAAATCCAGACGTATAATACCGGGAGTAGTAATTACAGAAAGCCAGTTGTAATTGTTAATACGATAAGCTACATAGTGTTTCTGGTTCCATCGTGGTCCATCAACATCAAAATTCTCTTGGATTATTTTGTCCAATCGGATTAACATTTCTTTTGTTTTCACGCTACATCGTTTTTCAAGATGCCAGCTTTTTCCGTCAGTCATCCATGGGGTGCCTTCAGGTCTAACGAGGCCAGTTTCTGCAAATTTACTTACCTGAACTGGCACAACGGTACTGGGCTCAATAAAAATATCATCGCCATCTTTATATGCATGGACTTCGATCACTTTAATATCAATAGTATGTTCAAAAAGCCATAAGGCAACACTACCTAATTTGTCACGAACAGAGCTTCCTACAATAATAATCCTCTGGTCTTCATTCAAATCAGGAGTCTCATCCACCCCAGCCTCCAAACAAAATGATTCATATAGTGCATTAAAATTAAATTCAGGATCCTCCATTTTACCCATATAATTACGTGCTAAATTTTCAAAATCCTCAAACCTCCACTTTGAAATATAGCTAGCATATCGCAAAGATTGGATATCAACCGGATCCTTTAATTTGCCCCTTTTTATTTCAATTATAACTGCATTGCCCTGAGGATCAAATGCTAATAAATCAAGACGATCTTTAATATCAGGAATTAAAACTTGACGTCCAACTATTAGAAGCGGTTCACCGAGAATAGTAGAATCTAAGGAAAACCAATCCTCCAAATTCTCCTCCAGTAACTTTTCTTGACTGAATTTTGTTTCCTTTACTTTAAATGGCCCTTTACTAGTAATTTTCCATAGTCCCATCAAAAACCTCCGTAATTTTGGCCTTAATTTTTAGAATTCGTAACTACAATATTTACAAAACGATTCTTTTTGTCTTACCTAACATCCCCCAAGTTTAATCTCGTCGTGGTTCTTTCCTGTGAAGCTCATATGGAGGATAGCCGTATACAATTTTAACGACAGTTGTTGATTTGCATTTTGGGCATATTTTCTGTTCCGTTTTTTCCCTTTTACGTCTGGTCATCATTCTATTTTCAAGAAAAATAAATTATCTCATTCCAAATTGAATTATTTCAATCGCCTTTGGGGAGGAATGAGGGGGTGAATTTCAAGAGCTTTAGTGAGGAATTATCTAGGGAAAAATGCAGAACAAAAACTCGTTAGTGTATGAAAAGTTAAAAATTTACATTATTGGAGGTATCCATCGTAAACTCATTTCGAATAACCAAAAAAAGTTCGAAAGGAGGACTTACTTAACGTGCCCCCCATCAATGTACCACCTGTACAGCTAAAATAGCGACCTCAAAAGTCTCTGGAGCTGGTGGTCTATACACCAAAGAACTAGAGAAATTGATGGGAAATATAAGCATAAATTTCAATCATAATTAACCCTTCTAGTAACACTAATGAAATGAAAAACTTGAGAGAGGGACTAAATTTCATTGCCTTTTTCGCATTCAGGCTTTAGAAAACATATTTTGCACCCTATATCCCCAAACATCCTCCTACAGTACATCGAACCAACATACCAGAGATAATCTAGGATTATTGGAGGTTCTTCTATTCCAAGGTTGTCGAAATCTTCTCGGATATTCTTTTGGAGCCTAACTAGTTTATTCTTCTTTATGGATATTCCCTCGCCTTTATATACCTGGTATTTCAGTGCTGCTTGGTTAATCGATTCATCGTACAAGTTTAACCTGTTCATCTTCTCCCCGTTTACTCTTCCAAAAAGTAGTTTTAAAACATGCGAGTCGAAGGGTACGAAGAGCTCCTGTTCTAACTCAACTTTTCCTTCAAAATTATCGCTGTAGTATACAAGAAATTTGAGAAACATAGTTGTTATTTTCTGGCCAACGTTATCAAGGGAATTTATTAATCCAAGAGCTATTTCATATCTCTTTCTTGGCGCCATATCTTTCTTAAATAGTATTCCCAAAGTGAATTTTAATATTTCAAGCACTTCTTTTTCTTCTTTTTCATATTTTTCAATCGCTGATTTTTGTTGTCCGCCTTGCCTTGTGTTGAAAGAAAAATCCATGAGTTTTTTCGCGTCATCCATACTTTGATTTAGGATGCAGCTTTTTATGTCGATGCCATAAGGTCTGAAAACATAAGCTTCCATATATGAGTCTATCTCGCATTGTTTATGTTTTAGCAAGCGGACGACATTTTTTAGCCTTTCTGGGTTTACCGTGTTCATGATTTCTCTATTGTTATTTTCCTCTTTATATCTCTTATCATTCTTTCTAAAACCTTGAGAAGCTCTAAAACATCCTTCTTTTTTGCTATATAATCAGGTTCTTCGCCTTTTTTTGCTTTGGCACTCTCTGATTTCCTAGCAACAATTCTGAATTTTGCATTTATCTCTATTTGAGCGGCTTCTATTCCAAGCTTATTCCTGGCAAAGTGAGTAATTGTGCCTGAATGAGCAGCTGTAAACCCAGGAGGATTAAACACTTCTTCTTGAAAACCAGTGAACGCTCCTCGCATGGTCTCTTTAAATGTTGGACAAGAACACTTATCTGTATTTCTATTTATAATTCCAACGCCCACTTTAAAAGGATTTTTTCTGTCTGCCCCGTGTAGGTCAAGTATGAATTTAATCCCATATTTATTCACTACCTCATTTATTTTATCTTTATATCTGCTCTCTTCAATGTAATTAGGGTCTTCTCTTGTTGCATTCTTTACATATATTACATGGGCGTTGGTCAGCTCTGCGAGCATAATAGCAATTGATGCAGTATATTCGTCTTCCTCTTTCCAACTATTATTTCTCCAATGTCTTGTGCCGTGTGGGGCAGATATTAATATTGGAATCTTCCCCTCTTTGAAAGCGAAATAATCCGCACTTTCAATGTCATATTGTATTTTCATGCTTTCTATCTCTTTAATTCTCATAAGAAGATCGTCCATGATTCTTTTAATTCTGAGGGAATGAACCTATTACTAGCTTAATAAAAATTCAGGATTTATATTGTAATATTCATATTCTTCAACAATTTTTTCTAAAAGTTTATTACTAACCTTATCTATAAAATTTTTCATGCGATTTTTTATACTTGTTGAAAGCTCACGAATGTCTTCATATCTTGCTTTAAATTCGTCTAATGTTTTTTTTGTATGAATAGTTATCCATAAATAAGCAAGCGCTAATAAATGGTAATAATCTCCTTCATCCTTAAATTTTGTATATCCTGTTTCAGAAAGAATCACTTTCAATTTTTCATAGATTAACATTAAAAAATCATGATTTTTATTATAATTCTCTAGCCATGTATATTCAGGGTATTCAATTCCAGAACTTTGAGCCTTCCGTTGTTCCTCCCTTTCTAGTATCCTTAAAAAATACTGAGCTACCTGAAGAATTAGGGGGAAACAAAAATCTATATAGCTATTAATTTTCTGATTAATATTTTTGCTCATATTATCTATTCCGGATAAATAGGACGATAAATTCCCACATAAATTAATATTATTTATTGCTGAATCGAGATTTTTTGCTGGAATTCTTCTCCTTGGACCTTTCTTTTTTGGAGACAAATGAGGTGTTATATCTGGTTCGTCTGTTTCTTCTTCTTGAGAATCTTCTATCATTCTCTCTTTATTAATTCCTAATAATATTTTTTCAAGATTCCAATGGGACAAAAGATATACTAGCCAATCTTTCCTACCAGAATTTTTAGCAAGTTCAAAAGCCCTTTTAATTCCTTCAATCCCTCCTATTCTTACACATCTGCTAAAGGCAGAAGCTCCCAAAGAAGGAAGATAATTAGGACTATGCCTAAGCCTATTTACAAATACTGAAAAGCTTTCAAAATTTTCGACTGTATCAGTAATTAGTTGTATTTGAATTAATTGATCTCCTTCTATCTCTAAGGAGGGCTCTATATAAAAATCTTTTTTATTTTTAAAAATCGAATATTTCCCTTCGAGATCGCCATCCAACAAAAGTTCAATCTTAAAATCATCAAGATCATAATTCCTTAGGAAATATTTATAAAAGCTAATATGGATTTTGCCCGCATCATACACAGCAGATTCAATATATAATTTCTTCTCATCATGAAGCTCATCACCATTTTCTTCTTCATCAGGATATATTGAATCAAAGTTCTCAATCTTTTCGATGGTCAAATTTGCATTTTCTAAAAATTTGCCCCTTTCAGCAGGAAAGAGCAGACCAATTTCAAAATTTCTAGGAAATGAGTCATTAAGCAAGCCAGAATTTGTGAAGTTAGCACTCGTGATTAAATCCATAATATCTTTATTTTTAGTGAACCGATAATACTTAGCATGAATAAATCGATCTTTACCGGTCTCTATTTTATCTACAAGAAAGAATGCAAATTTCTTGTTTGCAAGATATTCTCTTTTCATAACTTCTTTAGGGAATGTATTATGTTGACTTGGGATGAAAACCTCAATCTTTTTTGATATGTTATTTACCGATTTAAACACGCTATCATCATTATCAAAAAAAGGTGATAGAATTTGTATTTTAATAAAATCGTCTCCCAAAATATTTTTAATTTGGCTAAATACGCTTGTTTCTATTGAATCCAAAAAATGGTATTTATTATCTTCGGGATTATAATTTCTACGAATACTCTCTTCTGCGATAAATTTAAAAAAATCTGAATTTAAAATCTCTGTTACCATTTTTTTAAGGGCAGTTGAAACGGTAGATACTATTTCATTTCTTTTTATAAAACTTTTTGTTAGAAAATCCTTAATCTGAAGAATTATGCCAATATCATTTAAATCCAAATCACTCTTTCTAAGCTTGAAGATTAATAAGCATTCAAGATTTCTTTTAAAACCTGTTGCAGTCAGATTTGCGGAACCAACAGCTAGAATTAGTTGCTCATCTGACAAGAAAAAATACAACTTAGGGTGAAATTGGCCTCCTTTTTTTATTTGCACTTTCTCAATATTGTAATAAACTCCAACGTGATTGAGCCTGAAATTGGGGTTACTAATCATTTTTTTGTATCGAGACTCATCGATTACAATTGTTAAATTCTTTTTAATTTTTATCGAGTTCAGTAGTTCAGTCTCAAAAAAATAAAATGGCTCCAGATCATAAGAAAGAATTAATCCCCAATCCCACGAATGTTCTTTAGTAAAAATATCCGAAATATCCATTATTCAAACTGTTTATATAGATTAGAACTGGAGTTTATAAACCATCCATCTTCTTCATGTTCAACAATTTCCAAATTCAACAGAAACGTCATAAGAATCTCACTCCTTGCTGCTCTATATAAATCTGTGTCATAATTTGATTCCCAACTAAAACTATCCGTTTCGCTATTGTAGCTAAACCAAGCGACATCTTTGTGCCGTCTAAGCCTCGTATCTAACTGACGACCAATAATCCATTTTTTAAAAAAAACTTCAAATAAGAAAAATATCAAAGAATCGTTGCCTATTTCGTCTAAAGACTGTAAAAGAGATAATTCCATGCCATCAATATATGACAATTCATATAGAAACTTTATTGCATTCTCGTATTTTGATGACTTACCTCTTTTTAAATATTGCGCCTGTATATATATCAATAAAAAAAAAGCATAAATAATTTTTTTAAGAGATGTTTCTTTTTTCACTTTTTTAACTAATTCATTTTCTAATTTCTTTAGTTGATTAGGTAAAAGTGCCATAATATTACTTCTGCTTTCTTTAACAGAAGCTTGGATTTCAACATCTCCAATTTTTTTTACTTTTCTTAGTTCATCATGAAAATATTCTTTTACTTGAGAATATAGACGCTGAGCTTTTAGATTATTATTTTTATGAAGAAAATCCAGAAAACCAACCAAAGCGCTCTGCAAAGTAAAGACAACCATGGAGTCTAAATTATATAGCTCCCACTTCTTATATATCTCTTCATATTCTTTTGGAGGGGAGTGCATTTTTGAGTCAAAATGTATTTTTGTAGAAAGTGTTTTTCGCCATGCTTCGTAAGTAAATGGATAGTTTTTCTTATTTAATCCTGCCATAAAATTAAGAATGATATAAATTGAAGATAAAAGTGTTTTTAACTTTTCATCATTTGAGTTTAACGTTTCAATTAAATTCTTATCAAGCAGATGTTTTATTATTATATTTTTTTCCTTCTTTAATGCACTTGTTTTTGGCTTATAAACAAGACAAGGACATGAATATTTCGACAATTTTATTATTGCATCTTTGGGGATCGTTAATTTATCGATATATTTTCTATAGAAAAGAGAGGAACTAATAGAATTTTGATAAGCTAGAGCTATCTGTTTTCCTGTTGGAGTAACTTTTAAGCCAGAAATAATTCCAAGATCTGTCTCAATAAGACTAAAATCATACATTGGAGTTTTATAGTTATTTTCCCATCCATTGCTGATTTTTATTTTTGAAAAATCTATTTTACTTCCTTTTGTCTGATCTAAAATTCTTGTTGCGTGTTCTCCACCTATTTGTCCTAGGAAATAATCGTAATTATGTTTTTCATGGCATTGAATCGCGCAAAGCAAAACTGCCTCTAATTCAAAAAATCGTTCCCAATATTTTATTTTGTTTTCGAAATTCAGATTATTTAAATAATGAATAAGCCAAGTGTACATTGCAAAGTATCTTGCGGGTCTATGAGTAACGATTGTAGTAAAAGGACTTAATAGTTCCGCAATTAATCTATCCCCCACTCGCCAAAGGCCAAGTGGATCTCGTATTCCCTCTTCTATTATTAAATCACTCCATACAATCTTAAGCTTCATATTCAATGCTGTCTTAGCCAATCAAAAAAATAGGCAGGATGAGATTTAGAATTATAAAAATGGTTCCTCTCTATAGTTTAGCTACATTCTAATTTAATTTTTATCTTAAAAAATATCGACTAATGTCTTCGCTTTTAAGAGCTTCTTAAAATTTGTGTACCGTGGAGCTTGTGGGGCAATGCCTTTTATATTTTTTGGCAATTTCACCGGACCAATCTTTTTTGCCTTATCTTTAAAGTAAACAACATATTTATTTGTATTTTTATATTTCTCAATTTTTTTTGCTTCTGCATAATAAGTAATGGCGGATATTGGAGCTGTTTGATATCCAGCAATATATTTAATTCTATCTATCATAGAACTTGATATTTTAATTGCATGCCAGCACCTCTGTCCCAAAAATACTTCATTAAATCCTTCCTCATTTGCAGGAACGACAATTGTATCTAATTCCTCGACTCTTAAAGTCGGTTTTCTTGATTCAGCTATAATTCTGATTTCTGGCTGAAAAGGCGTAAATCTATAAATAATCTCATCCTCAAATATATAAGTCTGAAACTCAATTATGTCTGTTTTCATAGCTAACTGTGTCAAAACATTCTCTAAATCAGATGTTATCTCATCAATAATGACAACTGATGCAACCAGCTTTTCAAAAATTAGATGTTCTAAAAAGGCGTCAATGTTCCTGTATCCTGCTTTCTTAAGACCTCTATTTACAGTTTTGGATGTTGATTCGTTTTTTAAGATATTTTCAAGTAAAAAACCTTTAATTTTTCTTCCACTTGCTTTATAAGAAATAGCAAATTTCAGTAACTGCTGGCCTATGTGTTTGTATGGATCATGTCTGGCAAGCTCATTTTCGATTATATAGAGACGGGGATCAGATTCGAAGGAGAAATCAATTAAATATCCATCAGGGATTGTTACAATATTATCACTCTTGATTCTTTTCTTTACATCAATATAAACAGAATTTGAGCCGAATATTTGTTTGGAGTTTTGAATTATTAAATTTTCAAATTCATTCTCGCTAGAAAATTCATAAGGAATAAAAAGTTTTTCTCCGAAGATGATTCTGTCCATTTTAAAATACTCCTTGAAATTAAGAAATTTGTAAAATTTGAATCAAATTAATGTTGACTTTTAGTTACCTCCCGTTGCCTTTCGCATCTGTCAACTCAAGCGTCCAAATAATACTACATCACAGTAAAAGTCAGGTCAATACTTCCTTAAGTTTTAGCATATGGTGGTTTCTAAATTATTTATACAGTCGTCAATAATGCATTGCTAGCAATCAGCGCTTTAAAATCCTTTATAGCTAGGCAAGAATTGGAGCCAAACCTTACTATTAAAAAGATATTAATAAATATAAATCATATTCCTTAAAAAATTCAAAACTAACCTAAATAGTCCTCAGGAGATTTAAAAAAAATGTTCAGATTCAGTTGAGACTTACTTTAGTTCCGCAACGTCATTTTATTAGTTGAATCTTTCAAAATCCAGATGAAGCGTAAGTTTCAATTAAGCCAGCAAATAACATGGAAAAATAGAATTATTTTTTTATTGCTTTAGAAAGAAAATGATATCAATTGCAAAATTCGAGACCTTAGGGAATAAACTTCATATTGACGGAAAGAAAGTCTTACGAGCTTGGGAATCTTGGAACGGTTGGTATTGGTTCGCTACAGAGAAAGTAGGAGAACAGATGAGCGTCTTAGCAAACGGAGATTCGATTCCTGATACAATCTGGTTTGGATACGTCCAGGGATTTGAAGAAGAATGGGGATACTTCTC
>JAHLWT010000100.1 GCA_019057775.1 Promethearchaeota archaeon | reverse complement strand
CGTCATGGTAGCTCGATATTTTAAGGACCAAACAGCTCCTAATGTGATTACAATCGTTCGAGATGCCGTCCTGGCATGCGGGAGACCAAATGAAATTCTTGCCGATAATGGTGCTCAATTTAAAAATATACTTGGGGAGCTAGCAACAAAATATTCGAGACTGTTAAAATCTCTCGGTATCAAGCCCATTTTTGCCCGCCCTTATCACCCGCAGACTAAGGGAAAGTTGGAAAGATGGTTTAAAACCGTAAATCAGATGTTTCTTATTGAAGCCCGATTTTATATTAAAAACAATCCTGAATGCACATTAGCCGATTTGAATCGAATGCTTGAAGAATGGGTCAAATGGTACAATACCGAGAAATCGCATCGAAATCTACCTAATAAGTGTCCACCTGCGAAGATTTTTTTTGAAACTGAAGAACGCATCTTTAGGCCCCTTCAGGCGAAAGTGAATTGGAACCGTTGGTTACACGAGTTGGCACAAAGAAAGGTCAATAAATACAATGAAATCCATTATAAATCGCAATTATTCAGCGTACCTCCAGGATATTCTGGATCAAAAGTTGACGTGATCGAATACGAGGATAAAATAGAGATTTACTTCAAAGAGAACTTGATTGCCACCCATCCATATGGGGCTATAATTAAACCCGAGAAAACAGTTAAAAGCAAGCGAAAAATAAGAAAAAATGGCACCATCGCTTATAAAGAAAAGACTTATTCGATTGATTACAAACTGGCGAATAAGACCGTAGAGGTCCAAGAGACTGACGGTGGGCGTAAGCTCTTGGTATACCTCAACGGTATATTGATTAAAACATTGAATCTATAAGATTTAATGAAAATAATTAATTTTTTATTTTTTATTAAGTTCATTATTAACAGAAAAATATCAGGTAAAATCATGATTTTAGTGACAAAATGTGACAAAAAATTAGTATTGATTCGTGACAAAAAATTAGTATTACTAACACAATAATTAAGAAATAAAAAAAAAAGTTTTTTTTAATAATTAAATTCGTTCAATAACTTAAGACCATGCTGCGTCAACCCATGGTGCGACAGTATATGTTCCGGTAATAAGACTCGCGGGATAAAGGGCGCCATAAGGGGAAATTACCGATTTAGTTCCATCGGGTTGCCATTGACACCACAACGTATATCCATACGGATAACCTGCGACAAGATCATGAGAGCTGGGCCACCAAGCAGCTTCTCCAGCAACACCAATTGGTCGAGCGGCATTATCTTTTGTCCAGGTTTCCATATGCGCAATAATATCTAAAGTATCCAATGAATCAGTTGCTTCAATAGCGTTTTTAATTCCTTCTACAGCTTCATAAGCCCCAACTGCAGTGTAAAGTGGATCATGGCCGAATTCTTCTTTAAAAGCAGCCCAAAATGCAAGAGACGTTGGTGTTTTTGGGGTTTCATGTAATGTTTGCATTATTGTTTCATATGCGCAATCTCCATTACTTGCATCCCAATATGTATCTAATTGCGACTGAACATCAATGCCAAATATGAGATACTCATATTGGTTAAGAGCATATTGCTGCATCATCAGAATTCCACCTTGTGCGGAAATAACAGGGATTAAGACATCAACTCCATCAGCTTCAAATTGGGCTAAGTATGTATTCATATCTGTTGCACTAAGAGTAATATCATATGCTACTACGGGCAAAACTTCAATATAACCACTTGTATACGAGGGTAAGTAGGCTGGTATAGCAGCTTGCATTCCTGCAGTCCACGTTAAATCTTCAGCTATGACTCCAACCGTTCTTACAACTTCGTTCGGATAGGTTGCATTCATTGTCAAAATGAAACCGATTATTGTTCCTATTATTTGTCCTCCTAATGAAGTCGAATTGATTGGCATGTATCTCCAGAAATATTTATACGTCTCGTAGTCGTCTATAACATTTTGACAGAGTTCATCAGTTGCTGCGCCTACACCAATAAAAAGCATTTCCGCATCCATAAATTCTTCCACATAGGCTAATACTGCTTCTGTTCTAAAGCCTCCCAAAGCATAATCAACTTCTTTATTGTATATAAGTCTTCTTGCAGCATCGACACCTCTCGATGTTACAAGTTGAGGATTACCTTCATCAGTATCCTCCATGGTAATTCCAACATAATATGCTGTACCATCAACATCAACACCACCAGCTTCATTTATTTCCTTTGCAGCAAAATAGGCACCTTGATAGGCTCCATCACCTGTTATTTCTCCTCTATCACCCGCAACTCCAATTTTAATAACATTAGGTCTGCTACTTGGAGCACCAGGGTATTTAAATGCAGCGGTTGGTGTTGAAAGGAAAACCCATGCACCTATTCCAATGCCAACGCCAATTACTACAATTAGAACTATAGCTATAATTCTTTTATTCATTAATTAAATCACTTTTTTATTTTATTTTATTTTTATTTAGATTAATATTTACTAAATCATTTTAACATATATATAAAGTTTTCACCTTTTTGCCTATATAATTAATAAGGAATTTTAAGAAATGGAAGAAATTATCAAATAAAAATAAAATTAGTGATTTTTTACATATCTTATTAAGATGCATTTAAATAAATCTGGATTCCAAATAATACTCCAAATAACACTAGTGTAGTGATTAATATGATAAGAGTATAAAACCTCCACTTAATAGATATTTTTTCCCTTTTTTCCTTAAAACTAATGTATGGTAATAACACTGCTCCTAAAATCCATATTGAAATCCAAGTAGTGAAAATATACCATAACGGAGGAATAATTCCAAATAAAACACCAATAACACTCCCCCAACCAATGATCAAACGCAACATTCGCCGTTTAAACATAACATCGACATCTTCAGTTTTATCAGCAGGAGTAACTGAGAAAAGTAAACCAAATATCGGAAACATTATGAGAGTTGCATGGATCGGGTTCAGTAGGTTTAAAAAGACTTCTGAAAAAAGTATACCAGTAAAAATGGGGATGAATACACATGTAATTAACCAGATATGTTTTGCATGGGTCTTGATAAAATTAATTATTTTCAAGATTATGTTTTTCATTAAAATTCTAAATTTTCTATAGTACACTATCAACTTATCCAAAATTTTACTGAAAAGTTCGCGTAGCTCTTCCAAGAGAAATACTAAGGGATAAACCAATACCATTAAACTGAGCGCAACTCCACTAATAACATAAGACAGCGAAAGATGAAAAAAAAACCTCCAAATGTTAGAAATGAAAAAAATCTAACAGCTTTTCGGAGATATTATTTCAGTATTCTTCTATTATCATCTGATAGACTATTATTATCTGATTAAATAAAAACTGGTGTAATAAAAGAGGAATAGTTATTGAATTTAGATTAACATTTAATAGTTCATTTTAACATCTATATAAATTTTATAACTTTTCGTAAACGATATTCAAATATCTGTATTAATTTTTAGATGTTTTTGAATAAGGGTCAAATCAGAAATTCTTTTTCAGTAAAAATGAAATTTATTAAGTTACTTCGTCTTCAAACCTAGATTCCCTATTAAATGTATAAATAAGGAACCCCTTAAATTTCAGTGAATGCCTAAAGAGTAATTGTTATAAGCTGTATTGTTAGCATAACACCAGATATTATCAATAAAAGAAAGAGAGACAGGAGCGTATAGAATCTCCATTTGATAGAGATTTTCTCCCTCTCTTCCTTTCTACTGAGATATACTAAAACTATAGTACCGACAACGGCGATTGATATGAAAATTGTGAAAATATACCATTCAATGGTTATCATGATGAATAATATTCCTATTAAACTTCCCCAGCCGAGAGAGAGACGCAATATTCTTCTTTTAAAAATTACATCTGCATCAGTTGAATCTTCAGCAGGTAGAATTAAATACAAGAATCCAAAAAGCGCCAATACTAGTAAAATGGAATGATACCAGTTTAAAAAACTAAAAACCAATTCGGATAAAAGAATTCCAGATAGGATTGCTATAAAAGCGCTAAACAACTTCCACATAAATCTATAATGAGTTCTTAAGAATCTAAATAATATTTTGAAACTGTTTATTATCGATTGTTTAATTAATCTGAAGAACTTGATAAGAGCGTCAATGAATTTGTTGAAAAGTTCTCTTAGTTCCTCTAATAGAAATATAAAAGGATATATAAGAATTGTAATAAAAAGCAATCCTCCGCTTAATATAGGGTCTGATGATAAAACAAGGATTAGGGAACTTAGTAACGAAAATATAGCCGCCCAGTAAAAGAAAGCGATAAATGAATGTTTCTTAAATGGTTTCACAATTATTCCAGAAAAAACTACGAAGATTAAGAACGATATATTTAACTTAAAGAATATATTGGCGTTTGGAACAAAGTCTAAGAGTAAGTAAACATCAATTGAGAGTAGGATTCCAATTATAAGGAATAGTGTTTTACTTAGAGTAGCTAATGATTTTTCTTTTAAAGCTCCAACAAATTTATCAACATATGTTAAGATAAAGAAGATGATTAGTGAAAGGGTTAATAATAATAAATTAAGCACTGGTAAGAGGGTAAAGGTAATATAATAAAACGGCCATGTACCAAAATTCAAATATAATGTGAGTATAAGGTAGGATCTAATCCTCATCTTGTTTGAAATAACAAATTCCCATATCACTAACTGCTTAAACAAGTACACGGTCTCAAGTATTAATAAAAGGACGATAAGGGGTATGGATGTTAGTAAATAATCAATAAAGTAAATTACATATAGTCTTATCAGATAGGTTGTTGTGAAAATCATAAAGAAAATCCAAGAAGATACTTTAAAATATTTTGAAAGATTTTTCATGAACTTCAGTAAGTACTCATCAGCTATCATTAGGAAGTGAGCCATCAAGCTTAAAGTCAACAACAGTAATTGGAGTCCAGTATTAAAAAATATTAGTGTTTGGGTTAATAGAAATAATAAATTTACATAGAAGCAAATTCCTATAACTTGGATGATGAGTAATTTTTTCTTTTTATAATATTCTATTTTATTTGGATTAAACTGGTTCAGCGTTGTAAAAAGTGAATAATTGGTATAAAATTGCATCAATATGAATAAAAATAGTGATAAACTTAGCATTATGGGAGATAGAATTATAAATACCATTAATGAAATAATAAAATAACTTATGGTATGGATTAATTGAGCATAATTATCCTTGATTTTCTTTAAAACATAAATATCTAGGAGCGTGAAAGTAAAAAAGATTAGCTGAGATACAAGGATGCTTTCGAAAACTCTTAATTTTACAATTTCGATCATCAAGCCATAAATTAATAAACTTATTTCAAAGTATAAAGAAATTACTATAGATGAAGAGGCTTTCACTAAGAAGGTAGGGTGTTTTTCTTTGAAGAATAACTGATTTAAATATTTAACAGCTCTAAAAGTAAGGCAGGTTTCAATTAAGATTAGGAGCGCAATAGTGAAATAGTTTATTAAATCGAAGAGACTGAAAATATAAATTAAATACATAGCCATAGATGCCATTAGTAAAATCCAGGAAAGTAAACTAAGATGAATCGAAACTTTTCCTACAAATTTTAATATATAAGTATCAATTATCATGAGAATGTGAACCATTATACTAAGGCTAAAGAGTATTAATAGAGGCCCAACATTCAATAAGGTTAGAGCTTGGAACAGGACAAGAGATAAATTGATATAGAAGCCTATACCTATTATATTTTTTACATGAGATCTCAACTTATTTAGAACTTCAATCTTTTCTCGACTATATTGATTCAATAAAGAGAAAAGTGAATAATTGGTATAAAATTGCATTAGGATGAAGAATAGTACTCCTAGACTTAGCAGGATTGGATTTTGTACGATATACTGATTTAAAATTAGGAAAATCATTAACGATACTACAAAATAGCTAACAGTATGAATTAATTGAGCAAACTTCCTCTTAATTTTCTTTACGGAATACATTTCTAATAAAGTAAAACCAAAAAGAATTAACTGAGATACAAGGATGCTTTCGAAAACTCTTAATTTTACAATTT
Organism: Promethearchaeota archaeon; assembly: GCA_019057775.1. Next base: position 35,700 of record JAHLWT010000100.1, on the reverse strand, counting down.
CGATCATCAATCCATACATTAAAAGACTTGTTTCAAGGTATAATAGAAGTGTGAGAACAGAAAAAATCTGAGATAAAAATTTGGGATACTTTGCTTCAAAAGAAATAATATTAAGATATTTAGCAGTTCCAAAGAAAAAGATTGTCTCAAATAAAACAATTAGTACAATTGGAAATAAATTCAATACCTTGAAGACTAAAAAAATAGTAATCCAATTTATAGCAAAAAAACCTTGAAATAATGCAAATAGAATGATTTCAATCGAAGATTTCAACTTCTTATCTATTTTTACCAAAAAATAGCTTAATACGAATAAAAGTAAAGTAAAGTTCTGAAATAGCAAGAAGATATAAGGAATACCACGCAATTGGTTGAAAAGTATCATTATACCGTTTGAGATTATTGATCCTAAATAAAATGAACCCCAGATAAATAAATTATAGATAAGGATTAGCCGTATTCTTTGTTTATTCGAAATAACAAATTGCCAAAACTCCAATAACTTGAATAGGTAAACAGTCTCAATTGTTAAGAGAAAAAGGATGAGAGGTATGGTTGTATTTAAATATCCTATAAAGTAGGTATAAAAAATAACTATTATAAAAGTAGTAGTAGAAATCATTGTTGAAGCCCAAGAAATAACTTTTATATACTTAGCATATTTTCCTAAGAATTTCATAAAATTAGTATCAATAATCATAAGGATATGAATTATTATGCTTAAGCTTAGAATTATTAGCTGTGGGTCAACATTTAATAGAGTTAATGCTTGAAGCAGGATAAAAGATATATTTAGATAGAACCAAGTTCCTAAAATATGGATAAAGGAGTCTTTCAACTTATTAAGAGTTTCTACTTTATATATTATCTTGATTTCTACTTTATCTTGATTAAATTGGTTTAAAGCTGTAAAAAACGAGTGGTTAGTGTAAAATTGCATTAACGCAAAAATGAAAATTTCTAAACTTAACAACATTTGGTATACTACGACATACTGATTTAGAGTAAATAAGGTCATTAAAGAAATGACGAAGAAACTCGCAGTATGGATCAACTGTGCATAGCCTTTTTCAATCTTCCGTATTAAATAAATATCTAACAAAGTAAAAACAAAAAACACTAACTGAGATACTAGGATGCTTTCAAAAACTCCAATTAATTCAATCAATAAGAAATAAATTAAGAGACTTGTTTCAAAATAGAAAAGTAATGCGAGTAATGAGAAAGATTGAGTTAAAAATTTAGGATACTTTACCTCAAAGGAGATAGTGTTAAGATATTTAAATGTTCTAAAGAATAGACATGTTTCAATTAAAAGAAGCAGATCTATCATGAAAAAATTCAATACATCAAAAAGAGTAAATATATACACCCAATTTATAGCAAGAAATCCTTGGAATAATGTAAATAGAATGATCTCAATTGAAGATTTCAACTTTTTATCGACTTTAACTAAAAAATAACTTAAAATATATAAAATTAAAAAGCTATTTTGGAACAGTAAAGTGAAATAAGGAATACCTCTTAAATCTTTAAAAATCAGTGTTAAACCGTCTGATATTAACGATCCTAAATAGAAAGAGCCCCATATAAATAGATTATATACGAGAATTAAACGCATGGTAAATATTTTTTGTTCTGAAATATTTAAATATGAAAGGAAGTACAGAGAAATTAGATTTAGAAGTGAGAGCGAAAACACTAAGAAGAATATATTGAGGTGGATTGAATAAAAGAATATTGAGATTGTGTTGCTAAATGCAAGATATGACCAGAATATGAATTTATCTCGTGTTGAGTTAATTAAATAGTAAAGAATTCTCCTATCTATTATGAATGATTCAAAAAATATAACTCCACTAACGGTTAAAAGGAAAATAAAAACCACAGTTATTAGATCAAAACTAATATATACAACAAAAAGTAAAATATTAAAAGCTAAGGCTATTGAGATGAGGAGATATATTCCAAAACTCAATTTATTGAAATAGAGGAGTAGGTTTTTGATCTTTAAGTCAATCTTAGATTTTTCTATGTATTTTAAGCTAAATAGAATAAAAAGTGGACAAATTATCAGAAAATTTAGAATCTGATAAACAGTAATGAGATGGCTAAATAGAAATTGATCTATTAGTAGGGGAATTATATACGAAATAAAAATAGATAATATTATAGAATTTAGAAGAAAACAAGTGAGATTAAACTTTTTAAGTTGATTTTTATCATCAAACAGCATTAGTATGCTATTCCTTCTTTCTTGTGGTACTTCTCGCCCAATATTCTTGAAAATATTAATTAAAATTTGAAAGGATGTTAGATAGATTAGTGAAAATGCTAAAAACCAAAGAGTCTTAATTATTTCAAATAAAATAATGGAGTTTAATATCGATAATGCAATAGGGATCGGAATTAAAAACCAGAGAATATATCGATATTCTGTTAAAAAGAAATAGTAAAACACTATAAAACTTCCTGAAAAAATACTAATTAAAATCAATGGAGTTGGATTCAATAAAATTGAGGTGAGAGATGTAATTGATGACGATGCTCCAATCACCATTATAAGAAATGAATTTGCCTTGTTAATTCTGAATCTCATTTTGTATTGATTAAAAATATAGAATAGTCCTCCGAAAACAGTTACTGATAGAAAGAAGGGAGTTATCCCAATTCTTGGAAGTAAATTGAAAGTATTATAAGTTAACCACGAAAAATTGATTATAAGGATCCAAGAAAGAAATTGATCAAATATTTTTAGTGATAGTTTTAACGGTTTAGATGAAAATAGACTAAATCCAATTGCAATTAAGCTAAAATTAATTGAAAATATGGGATCTAAGCCGATTAAGTTCAAAATGAAATATATCGTAAGAAAAATACCTGTGATGAATATAACATAACTGGTTATTAGGATGATCCCTACAGATCTTATTTTAGGAAAAAACGAATATACAATTAATAATAACCCAATTACTAAGACATTAATTGAAATTGATATCTCAAAAGGGATCTCTATAAAATCCAGATAAAAATATAAAAATGAAATATTAATTCCTGTTAAAATTAACCAAAATACTGATACTATCGTCCAAAATTTTAATTTTATCAATAAAGGCATTAATAAGATAAATGCAAATAATACGAATGATAAGTTTCCTAGGAAGGAATTATTAACAAATAAATTATGACTAATCCAATACAACAAAAACAAGCTTTCACCCCATACTAAAAAAATAATTTTGAAGAAATGTTTTTTAATTTTTGTATATAACACAGGTAAGAAAAATAAGGAGCATATAATTATAGCGAAAATTGACGAACCAGTAATGGGGATTCCGAAAAAGTTTAAGGAATTCTTTAGGGGGTCAATTCCTCTGAGATTTTGATATATTATTAAGAAATTAGCAAATGGTAAAATCATCCATGCATACCAACCTGATTTCCAGATAGTCCATGAAATCCTCCACTGATAAATACCTAAAGAAAGATAAAATAGAAAAACTCCAACGTTAATTGCAGTTATCACTGGAATTGGATCAGAAAATGGGATAGAAAAAGAGGAGATTATGAAGAAATACAAGAATATCGGAAAAGAGAAAACTATAGCTATTAGAACAAAATAGAAAGAAGTTTTTCTGAAGCGTACAGGAGCCTTATTATATAAAAATATGAAGCTGAACCCTGTTATGCTAAGTGATAAAGTAAGGGTAAGGATTGGGTTGAAACTTTTGAATGTGGGTTGGATGAAGAGAAATGAGTAGGAAATTAAACTGACAAAATCAAAAATCAGTAGTAACACACATGGTTTAATAAACCACTTATAAATTTCATTATTATGCCGGTAAAAATAAATTGCGATAAGAAACAAGAAGATAAATAATGGTATTGTTATATTATAGAGAATTAAGATGGGCGTATAGGAATACAGAAATACAAATGACAAAGAAGAAATGGCAGTATATAAAGAAAATTTCTCAAGATTATTATTTCTTCTATAATTCAACCATACCGAAAATAGCAAAACTGTAGTTAAAGATAAGAGGTATATACAAACAAAAAAGCCAAGTAAGTTTAAATTAAATGCAATTAATGGCTTAAATCTGTTACCAATTATTATAATATCAACAAACATTATGTAACTTAATAACAGATATGATAGGAATCTCAAAACTAGGAAGAAACTTCTCCGAGAAAGAATCAAAATAAGAGGAAAAAGAATTAATACAATCGAGAGAATAGGATCAATATAAAGAAGACTTAAAAATAATATAAAAGAAGACAAGTAAAAGCGATATAGATACATGCTAGAATCATTTTCTAAAGCCGAGTTGTATCTTAATAGACAGAAGTACAGATATACAAATAGATTAGAAAAAATAAAGGGTATTTGGAAAATTCTATAGTTATTGAAGAACGATATATTTACAGTATTATTATAGAAAAATTCACTATATAGTACTAAGATTGAAACAATGAATAATCCTAAAATTATCTTCTTGAGAATTAGCTGAATTTCTTCCGAAAAGATTGTTAAGGATCTAAAATAAGAGAGCGTCACTGGAGATAGGAACGCGAAAAGTAAGAGATATATTACTATTATTCTTAAAATAGAATTTGAAAAACCTATTGATATGAAAAGGCAAAATGTGATTTTAAAAATTATCCATGAAAAAACTTCAATTCCATTCTTTATCTTAATAAATTCGATTTTTACTAATGAACTAATATATCTAATTAACAATAAGGCTAATAAAAAAAGAAATCCAAGATTCAAAAGTATATTTAATGAATACAACTCTTGTGGTAATAAATTGAGAACGTTACTGAATTGAATTGAAGAAATAATTAGAAAAGCGAAAGAAAAGATAATGCCGTAAAATACAATTTCACGTAAATACACATTAAACCGCCATTCTTTGGCATATTCATATAGAAGTTTTGATGTGTAGAGGTTCAGCACAAAAAATATTAAAAGAGCACTACTAAGTGATAAATCAACTAGAAAATTAGAAAAAATATAAAGAGCTGTTAGAATTGAAATTAAAAACCAAGTAAAGACTTCCATCAGTTTCAGAAATTTAATTCTCTTTTCTAATAAATTATAACTTTTGGTTATGTGCCTTAAAAATCTTAAATCCCCAAAAAATATAACTAGAGAAATTGCGAATATTAGAATCCAATCAATCGTAAGTCCTAATTGCATTAATTCTAAACCAAAAATACTCGGTATTAATATTACTAGCCCACTTAAAAGTATACTATTACCTAATATGAATTTTTTAACAATATTTTCGTTAAAATATTTTTTTTTATAAGAAATTATACTTGGTACATAAAAGAAACACGATGCAGCAATTAATGCAGCAATTAACGGAAAGAGAAGTTCATTTAAAGCCACATAGAGCAAGATAAAGATATAATAAAAAGCAGTAGTAACAGTTAAGAGAACTTCAATAAGAATTTGAGATTTGATAATCCCCGTTTTATATTTCTCTTTCTTCTTAAACTTCTTTAGCAAATAATAAGTAATAGTGATAATTCCAAAAAGAATAAATAATGTATAATTTATCACTGATACAATATCAATATCGGTGAGAAAATCTATCCTGTATAATTCTAAGCTGACAACGGTAGGAATTAGTGTTATAAAAAATGTAAATAAAATATAATTTATTATTAAGACTCTATTTATTACGCTGCCCCGCACCCTAAAATAATGGTCTATTTTTTCCGAAATCCTCCTCTTTAACATATAAATGATAGGAAGAAATAGTATTGCAAATAGCCATAAGAAAGGAATTAAGAATACAAAATATGTTTTTTCAGAAAATGTGTACAGTGTGAACAGAAATGAATAATAAAAGGCTAATCCTGCGCTGTATAGTAAAGCTCCTAAATTAATTTTAATAGCTATCGACTTTGAAAATAGAATCTCATTTTTAGAAAGTAAATTGACTAATACTGTCATGATTAGCAAAGAAAAGTAGGCAGAAAATGCAATACTTAGGTATATGGCTATATTAACTAATACAATCGATTTAAAGAAAGGAAATACAATCGAGTAAAAGAAAAAGAAAAATAATGAAAAAAGCTCGATAGTTATGATATAAGAATTTATTTTGAAATATCGTTTGGTTATTGAATCTCTTACTTTCTCTAACTTTAAGCCAAACTTTAAATTTAATTGGCTAAAAATAGACAGGAATAAGAAATCTAATGACAGAATTATATAATTATTTAAATTGAGAAGAAATATGGCTAAAAATATATCTACAATTAAAACCCAAAATAAATAATAACTTACAATCAGGGAATTCTTTTGAGAATATACCTGCAAGATATAGTTCATAAATACCAAAATTAGACAAATAATCGGAAACAATAGTAGTGTAAAATCTATTAATAGCAAAAAATCAATAGGCAATTCTAATAGATATAGTTGTAAACCACCAATAGTGGGTAATAATGTTACCAAAATCGCTAGTAGTACACAATCAATCATCATCCCTCTATATGCCATCTCTTCATAAATCTTCTTTTTGAACAAATAATATAACGGTATATAAAGAATTGCGAAAAAACTTAAGAATGGAATCAAAAAAACATAGAAAGAGTTAAGAGTATATACTATTGAATAATAGCAGGCTAAACCTGCGCTAAAAAATAGGCTTATTAGGTTCATTCTAATTGCTATTGAATCTGAAAATATATGACCCAATTTAGAAAGTACGTTAATAGATAAAGTAATTATTAATAGAGTGAAATAGCTTGATAATGTAATATTATCATAAATCATTAAATTTACAAATGCAAAAGAGAAGAAGAGAGAGAAACACATAACATAAAGCTCAATTATCTTAAAATATGAATTTATTTTAACAAATCGGTTAAAAGTAGATTCCTTTACTTTTTCCAATTTAAAACCAAATTTTAAAATAAATTGACTAAAAAATGATAAAAATAAGAAATCTAAAGTTAAAATTACGAAGCTATTTAGAGAAATTAATAGAACAGAGAGAAAGAGATCGCAAATAAGAGCCCAAAACAAATAATAGCATAAGGTTATGAAATGTTTTTGGGAGAAAACTCCCAACAAATAATTTATAAAAACGAATAAGATCGTAATAATGGGAAATAATAAGCTTGATATAACTAGAACTCTGAATAATATGGCTCCTTGAATCATGAATGCAGTCCTTAAAGCAATCAAAATATAAATAAACAGTTCGAGGAGCAATATATGCCCAAAAAGGCTAATTCTAAACGATTTAGAGCGTTTTGAGTAAAGAAAACGAGAATATAAAATATAAGATGATATTAAAGAGATGATAGAAATCAATATCCCATGTATTAAAAAATTAGAAATAAGTATCGTTAGAGAATCTGGAGCAAATAGTGCAAATTCAAAGATAATGATATTATTAAAAGATGTATATCCGAAAAAAGAATAAATAATTAATGTAAAACTTGCAATAGCGAGTATATTTTGGATTACAATAATATTTTCTTTTTTGAAATAGTCAGTTCTGACAAATATTTGTAATATAAAATAAGAAGACAGTAAAAATATTATAAACTGAATGTTTAAGAAAACTTCAGCAAGAAGTCCGAATGATATAGCTGCTAAAATTACAGCAGAATTTAATAGAAGTATATATTTATTGTATCTTTTAGGGCAAATATTGGCTTTTTGCTCCAAATATGAAAAAATAAAGATAAAAGGTAAAATCGTAAGAATTAACCATGGGGAATTTATTGAGAAACAAAAGAAAGTGATAAGTCCAATTAAAACACCTGATGAAAATGCGCTATATTTTTGATATTTAACACCCACCAATGAGATTTTTTCCTCTGGTTCTTCTGGTTCTTCATTTTTCTGAATATCTTTAATTCTATCGAAGGCAATGCTATAATGATAATTTATGTAAAATACTGTTTTAACAAAAAATAAAATAAAAATCACGCTTAGGAAAGATCCATTTAGTACTTCAAGCCATGAAAATTGCTTTCCAGAAAAAGCCATAAACACAAAAGGCAATTGAATAAATAGTATGAAGATCAAGCTTGTAATTGAGATTACAAAACTCCGCTTATATTGTGTTAAATCATTTAGAAATGGTTTATTCTCTCCTATGGATTCTTTAATCCTTTTAGAATATTTTGCGGCATTAGCATAAGTAATGAAGTAAAGTATTAGATTTGTTATAAGAGGGAAAAACCAATAGAGATCAGTAAGATGAGTAATATACAAGAAAATTATATGACTAACATAATTAATTCCAATTACGAAGTTGTTAGGTTGTTTTATTATTGATTCGAGATTAATACCGTGCTTTAATTCCTGTTCAGTTTCATTATAAAGATCTACAGGTTGGAAAGAATAATAGTAATAGACTATGTTATAAAGAACAGCAAAACTTATAAACGGAAGCAGAGCAAAGGATACACTATTCTTTGAAAGTAGAGTAAAAATTGGTGCTCCAATGAATGATAAAATAGAGATAAGAAATATGATGTGAACTCTAGCAGTAAGATTATTCTCCTTATTTAAGAAAAATGGTTTTTTACGATATTTGTCAAAGGCTTTATAAAAGAAAAGAAGAGCAAACATATATGTTATAATTGTAAGAGATGACTGTATGAATATTCCGCCCGGTATATAAACGAATATCCAAAAACCTGCAAAACTCACAGCTAAGGGAGCAATCACTAATAAGAATAAAAACCACCAAACCTTTTGGAGCAATTCTGTTGCTTTTTTTAAGCCCTCATCAGAACTATTATAATTTTCCGATTTCATAGTTTAAACATCATTGGTTGGATCTTGAGTTAAAATATCAAAATGAGTTATTAAATCTATTTCATTTGATTTCGCTTTATATATTTTGTTATGCTATAATTTAATTATTCATTTTTTAGATATAAATATGTGATCTCAAATCGGAGGCAAAAAAGGAGAAATTAGGGGTAAAAAATTAGAAATGGGGGTAAAACAAACATTTTACTATTAAAAATTTACGAATTTCTTTTGAAATTATTTAACCTTACTATTACTATTGAAATTATTCCATGCCAGATTGATCGATTGTTCCATTTAATTCTGTAAAGGAAAAATTTCTTAATTGAATTTAGGGAGGTATTCTTTTTGTACATCAACCATCTCATCAAAGATGATTTCTGCCATATTAAAACTCCCTACGTTAGGGTCAATAGCTAAACATGCAATGGCAATTTCCTTAGATCTTTTTAGGACTGCGTCAACACATAAATCTTGGATTGATGCTTCGATACGAAGCATGGCTGCGATATTTTTTGGTAAATCTCCGATTTTAAGACCTTTTACACCCTCTTTATCAACGGTAGCTGAGCACTCTAGGATTAAATCTTGAGGCAAATTATTTACTATCCCCTCATTTGGAATATTCACAGCAGTTTCATAGGAAATTTTATTATTTAATATAGCTTCTATTATTGGTATAGCTCTTTCTCCTGAGGAACTCTTAGCTAGCATTCCTCTTCGGGGATATTTTCCTTTTTTATACTTCTCATAATATCTGAGAAATCTACGGTATATGAAAGCTCCCTCTTTATCTATAAAATCGATCCAATCTATCATATCCTGTGTTTTTGTGAATTCATATCCTATTTGTAAATATTCACCTAGATGGTTATCTCCAACATAAGGAAAATAGCCAAATCTCTTAAATACTTCAAATGTCAATGTTGAAAATTCAAATCGATTTTCTTTCTCCTTAAAATACGTCATCGCATTTTTATTGAAATCACCCATTAAATTTTTTCCAGTTGAGGAATCTTCTAAATCTAGTAAGAAAGCAAAGTGATTAAGTCCTGCTACTTTCATCTTAAGATCTTTTATTGGTTTATTAAATATTTGAGGTAAATACCTTATCATGAAACTTATTTGGTGGCATAGGCCTATAAATTTTAATTTCTTTACACTCCTTTTAATGGCTAAACAAACACGAGACATAGGGTTTGAGAAATTGATGAAAAAAGCATTTGGGCAGATTTTTTCAGCATCTTTGACTATCTCAATGATAGGAGGGATTATTCTCCAAGCGTGAAATGAGCCTCCCGGACCTCCACATTCTCCTAAAATCTGTGTTGAACCATGATTTCTTGGTATCTCATAATCTTGACGCCATAGTTCCATTCGATTCCCAACTTCTATAGAATTAATTATAAAAACCGCATTATGGAATGCACTTGCTCTATCTGTAGTGTGTTCAATGTTAAACCTGTTTTCTAATCTCTCATTCTCAATGTTAAGAAGCTCATAAATAATTTCTAATTTCTTTTTATCTATATCATTAAGAACAATTGTAGATCCTGCCAAATCTTTACTTAAAAAGATATCATTGAACATTTTAGGTCCAAAACTTGTGCTTCCTGCCCCGACTAAAACTATTTTCTTTTTCATTTTAATCTACTTCCTATAATAGGTAAAGATTAATTATTTTATTGTAAATTAGAATCGATTTAATAGGTTACCAATGAGAGTTGTTACATAACTCATGTACTTACTTGTCAATTTATTTCAATAAAATCAAAAACGTGGGAAACCAATGGGTAAAGTTTAAATAGAACTTATTACATCATATATTTAATGTTTTCACTGAATACTATGGATTATTGGTGTAAGGTACATTCTACAGTATTACCTTTAATCCGTGGTATGAAGAGAGAATAAATCATAAATTTTGACCTCTTTCTTATAATTTTTCTTGATTTATTCTCTTTTACTAATACATCTCGCAAAAATTTATTTGAAATAGGTCAAGTTTAGATTTATTTTCCCAGTGAAAATAATAAAAAAAAAAAAATAGAGGTGAAAAATACTGGGAAAAGAATCAGATAAAAATGATCTGATAATTGATTATTATAAAGATTGGGATTCCTATAATGCTCCAGTTTTAATGATGTTGGAAGCTCCAAACGAGTTTTCAGAAAGTCTTGAAGCTGAAGAAAGTAAGAAAATGGGATATTTGAGGAAAAAATATAAGAAATCTTCCAAATGATAGTAATCTTTTTAATGTTAAGTATAAATCAAATTTTTTTTTATATATCTTTTTTTAATTGATAATTGACTCAATTCTTTCTATTGCTTCTTTAATCCGTGTTTCGGGTTGAGTTAAAGCGAACCGTACAAAACCTTCTCCATACTGTCCAAAACCTATTCCGGGTGTAAGAATTACCCCTAAATCAATTAATTTTTTTACAAATTCCATACAACTGAGATTACAATATTCTTCAGGGATTTGTGTCCACACATAAAAAGTTGCTTGTGGTTTGTCTGTTTTCCATCCAATATCGTTTAAACCTTTAACCAGAACATCTCTGCGTTTTTCATATATTTTTACGGTATGTTCAACAATCTCCGGTTTTTTTTCTGATTTGTATTCTGCCAATCCTCTTATGACTGCCCTTTGTATAAACATTGGGCACCCCGAATCGATTTGCGATTTGATTTTTCTTAATCCTTTTATAGCATCCTTATTTCCCGCCACCCATCCACATCGAAAACCAGTCATATTGAACATTTTTGAAGCACTATTAATTTCAATATGATTTTGATCCAATTGTAATACCGTGGGGGAAATATAATCACCATAAGTAAATTCTGAATATGGATTATCATATACTATTAGAATATCATAGTCTTCGGCATAATCAGTGACCTTTTTGAGGAAATCTTTTGGAGCGATTGCTCCCGTAGGGTTATTTGGATAATTTAAATACATAATTTTTGCTTTTCTGAGAATTTTTGTATCAATTGTATCCAAATCAGGAAGAAAATTATTTTTTTTAAATAACGGCATTAAATATGGTTGGCCATCAATTAATTTTGTTGCTCCATTTTCATAAACGGGGTATCCTGGATTGGGACATAACACGATATCTCCTGGATTAACGTATGCTCTAGCAATATTAGCAATACCTTCTTTTCCTCCAATCACATTTGAAATCTCATTCTCTGCATCCAAATCAATTCCAAATCTAACCTTATACCATCTTGCCACAGCTTCTCTAAAATCCTCTTCTCCCATACTTGATGGATAATTCTGATTCTCAGGAATCTTTATTTGTTTTATTGCTTCATTGATTATCAAATCGGGAGTAGTTAAATCAGGATCACCAATTCCTAGAGGAATTAAATCAATACCCTTTTTTCTCTTTTCAGATAATAGTTTTTCTATCTCTACAAAAATATATGTTGGGAGCCTTTTTACCCTTTCAGAATATTCCAATTTAATTTAAACCACCGGTTCTTCAATATTATGCTTAGAAATCTGTGAAAATAATCAATTATTATAAGATTAAAAATTTTTCTAAAAATAATCCTACAATTACATATTTTTTACTTCAAGAAAAATGCGAATATCGAAGTTAAATGAATAAATGAAATTTCCATTAAACTTCAGTTTGTTTTATTTATATTTATTTCATATTCTTTCGGATCCATTTTTGAAAAGGGGATATAATTAATATTTATTATAAGAGCCATAACTAAGAATATTATCGCATATATAGCAAAAGTACCTAAACCAGTTAAACTCGCAAAAATTAAACTCGTTACTTCTAATCCTATTACAGTTCCTAAATTAGCGAAAGAATTACACGTAGCGTAATAGGTACTATCCATTTCTGGATATAATTGTGATTCCTGACCAATAACCGCTGATAAAGCTGAATTTCTCCATCCAGATGATCCTCCTGAAAGAAATGAAAAAATCAAGAGTAGAGGCCACACAGGAGGTATAATGAAAAGGAGATAAGAAACTGATGATAATACCAATGAAAAATAGACACTACGCTTCCGTGATTTTAAATCGGCTATTCTTCCCCCTATAATTGCTCCGGTAATTACTCCCAGACCAATAATGAAAGCCACTAGAGCTAGGGGGGCATATAAATCGGGTCTTGTAGGATCTCCAATTAAGTCAATAGTAGCACCAACAGCACCAACAAAACCCCATTGAATAATAATATACAACGGTATAAAAATAAATATTACCCCATCTGTCATAGCCATGAATAAAGAAAATGTATAAACTTTCCAGTTTTTAAATTTACCAAATATAATTTTAAGATTACTTCTTACATTAACTTCCCGTATTTCCTCTTTTTCTCTTACAAATAGCGTAAACACCGAGAAAATCATCATTGATATTCCTAAACCAATAAAAACAATCCCCACAGTACCTCCAACTAAAAGGATAAAAACCATAATCAATGGACCTCCAGCGATAATACCAAGCGATCTAAAACTCCAGCATATTCCTTGAACACGTCCAAGTTTTTCCTTAGGATATAAATCAAGAATTAAACCGTCAATGGCAGTATCTCCCATAGCTACTCCAATTACTATTATAATCCCTAAAATCATTATTAGTGTCATCGCATTATTAGCAGTTAGAATAGATGGCATTAAAATCCAGATTAGCCCTGCAGTGATTGAGGAACCAATGATCCATGGTTTTCTTCTACCTAATTTCTTGATACTTATTTTATCTGATATCATTCCATAAATAAATTTTACACCGAAAGGGAGAAGAACAATTGACATAAGAGAAGCGACTTCAGCAGAATCTAAACTACCGATTAACTGTAATAAATATATAGGAATAATAGTTGTGAACATACTCTGATTTATCCCTTGGGTGAAATAATTTAATGAAAATATTCCTAAATACGATTTTTTTAATTCAATTTCACTTTTCTCCATATTTATTACCTATTACTTAATTTGTCTGGTAGCTAGTTTTCTAAAAAAATTTATACAGAATATCTTAAAAGGTTTGCAATAATAAAATCTAAATGAAAATTATAAATAGATATTTTTAACGTCCTAACAATGCTGATCAAAATTAGAAAAAAAAAATTGATTTTCTTTATTTAATAAGGATAATCTGTCCTAATTTGGAGCTCACGTCTATAATTATTAATTTGATTAAATATGAAATGTCGGGGCTTGGATGTTATTAAATGGCCATACATGTGTAAATGGTCTTCTAATAGCTTAATAGAAAGCTGCAGTGTATCAATTCTTTTTTGGATTTCACTCACCATAAGTTAAACCCTCATCCCTAAATTTAATTTTTAATTGGTTTTATGAAGCTCTAATATTAAAATACCATGAGTCTAAAGATTTTATGGATTCTGGACCCATAATTATTAAATCGCCTTATAATAAGTTCTTATTATTAATCCTCGAAATCTAATTATAATATGTATTTTTTTATCTAAATAGAAAATTTAAACACAATAATTTTAATAAAGGATGGATGATATGACTGATAAATTCTGGTATAAAGTCGCAAGGACAATAGCAAAATCAGGAGTATTCCCTGTTCCAATCAATGACACATTGATAGAACTTTTACAAAATCTATTAACTTATGAACAAGCTAAATTTCTAATAGTATTTAGAAAACCATCAATGACGCTCGAACAAATTAATCAAAGAACAGATATGGAGGAAGAAGAGCTACTTAGTATGCTTAATACGTTAATGCACAATGGTATCATTATCGGTACGAATAGTAGAAGTACTGGGGTGATGGTGTATCGGTTAATGGGATTATTTCCAGGGATTTTTGAATATACATTCTTAAGAGGTACTACAACTGAAAGAGATAAAAAATTAGCAGTGTTGTTTGAAGGATTATTTCAAGAAGTTAGTGATGGCACACAAAAAAATTATGATTATATATCTGAAGTGTTTAAGGGATTACCACCTACAGACAGGACACTCCCTGTTGAAAAAGAAGTAGAAATTGGTACTGAATCAGTTATACCTTATGAAGATGTTAAAAACTATATCATAAATTACGAGGATATTGCCGTAGCTCATTGTTATTGTCGTCATTCGAAAGATCTTATTGAAGATCCCTGTAAGTTAAATGCCCCAAAAAATAACTGTTTTCTCTTAGATAAAAGTGCTAAATTTGCTATAGAGCAAAATTTCGGAAGGAAAGTATCTAAGGATGAAGCAATCCGTATATTAAAAGAAGCGGAGGACTATGGTTTAGTTCATAAAGTTTTTCACGTGCATTCAGATTTAGATAGGGGTATAGAAGCAATTTGTAATTGTTGCAAATGTTGTTGCGGTATTCTGAATTTTTATTTTCGTGGTATATTACCTTTACATACAATTTCTTCTTATTTAGCAAAAGTGGATGAAGAACTATGTGTAGGATGTGGAACATGTGTAAATATATGTCCAATGGATACAATAGATATTGATAATACCATAGCAGTTGTTCATGAGGAAAAGTGTATTGGATGTGGGTTATGCGCTCACCATTGTCCTGAAGATTCAATTCATCTAAAAAGAACTGGGCCGAGAGATGTCTTTCTCATGCCTAAAAAAATGAAAATAGAGTAGATATATTTCTATCTCTTAACTATTTGATTATTAACATAAAATAATGAACTCTTAAAATTTTTATAAATAGGTAGTCTTTATTCAAGTGAAAAATCATGGAAAAAATTAAAGAACCAATGAGAGAAATCCCCGTTATGGTGGAAACCGATGTTTTGGTAATAGGAGGCGGACCTGGAGGACTTTCCGCTTCATTAGCATCAGCTCGAGAAGGTGTAAGTACTATACTTGTAGAGCGATATGGTTATTTTGGAGGTGTGATAACACAATCTATGATAGGAACTATAGCTTGGTATCGATACGCAAAAACAATAGATGCTGGTGGAATAGGTCAGGAATTTGAAAATATTGCTAAAGAATTGGGAGCTAGCATTAATATCTTTGGCAAGATCAAAAATAAAGAATTTATAGAAGTTCTTGAACAAGAGGGATTAATGGTTAATGGAGAACCTACTTATGAGATTCTGGATACGGAAATGTTCAAATATGTAGCTGATAAGCTAGTGTTAGAATCTGGGGTTGTACCATTATTACATTGTAACGTTGTAGATGTGATTATGAATGGCAATACAATCATTGGTGTTATTACAGAGAGCAAATCAGGAAGACAAGCAATTTTAGCTAAAAGAATAATCGATGCTACTGGTGATGCTGATGTAGCCTATTATAGTGGGGCTCCATTTCGAAAAAATCCAAAGGATGAATTAATGGAAGTTTCAGTTAACTTCGGATGCAGTGGCGTCAAAATCAATAAATTCCTATTATATATTTATGCAAATCGCGGAAGCATTGGGGATTGGGGAGAAACTACTGGAAAAGAAGAAAACTCATTCAGCACATATCTGGTGGAGCCATTTAATAAAGCTAAAGAAGCCGGTGAAATTCCAAATGATGTGAATATTGAAAGCTATTGGGGATCCTTTACAGATGCGGGAGAGATAACTTCTTTCAATGCTATCCATTTGTTTGATATAGATCCAACTGATGTATGGGATCTTACTAAAGCCGAAATTGAAGGGAGAAAGCGTGTAATGATGGCAATTAAAGCTTTAAAAAAATACACACCAGGTTTTAAAAACGCAAGACTTCGAACAATTGGAGCATCATTAGGAACGAGAGAGTCGAGAAAGATAATTGGTGAATATAATATAACAGAACATGATGTGAAGAATGAAGCTCGTTTTATTGATTCTATTGGCATCTGTCCAGAGTTTTTAGATGGTTACGGAATTGCCATCTTGCCAACAACAGGGAGATACTTCCATGTCCCTTATGGGGTAATTGTTCCGCAAGAAGTTGAGAATCTTCTCGTTGTAGGACGTTGTGTAGCTGGAGATAAAATTTCCCACGCAGCAACCCGTCAGATGGTATGTTGTATAGTTACAGGTCAATCTGGAGGCGTAGCTGCAGCAGTTTCGATAAAAGAAAATACGATATGTAGAGATGTAGATATCTCAATTGTCCAGAAAATTCTCAAGACACAGGGAGTCAGAATAGATTAAGAACTACTTTGAAAGAATGAATTGAGGTTTTTTTTAGATTAAATTATTGATAATGATTTTACAAATATCTGTCATATATTTACCAGATCAAAAAATTATGCTTACAAAAATGTTGAACTATTGAAATACGCGTTCTTTTTAGATTTCTAACTCTAGTTTATCAAAGAACTAATCTCCTTCTACACTAGTTAGTAAAACCATAATATAATCCGCTACACCTTCTATCGAGTCAGAAATTGCCTCAAGAATATCAAAAATGTTTCCCACCGTAAAAATTGTAAAAAAGTTTACATCATATTCAGTTTCTTGAAGACTTTTCCTGAGTTTAATGTTTAATAAATCTACTTTGTGTTCATGGTCATTTATTTGTTTTCCTATAGCTTTAACATTTTTTCTATTTTCAACGAAATCTATTACAATTTTATCTAAAAATTGAGCACAATTTACAGTCGTTTTCATAATTTGAATTATCAACTTCGTAGTTTCTTCACTACTTTGTTCCCAAAATTTTATTGGAACAGTACCAATCCTTCTAGCAACTCCATTACAACAGTTAGCAACATCATCTATTCTTTTAATTAAATGTGACAAATTTTGTCTTACATGAGGATCTAATTCTCCTTTAGAGATATCTTTTTGGAGATCTCTCCTTAATTTATCAGCCTCACCCTCTAATAGATCAACATTATGAAAAATATCATGTGTTTTATCAAGATCTTTTTCGGTTAGAAGCATTTCTAATCCTTTATCTAACTCCTTTACACATTCTTGCACTTTTTGAGCATGCTTTATCGTTTTTTCTAAAGCATCAAATGCAGTTTTTCGTTTCAAATATTCAATTAATGAGCCCATCCTTTTCACACACTTAACTTTTTTCTTTAATTTTTATATATAATCCTTTCAAATATATTTTTTTTCATATTTACAAATTTTTAATATAAACCAAATGATATAAAACCAAAATATAGAAAACCTGCCATAATTGCTGCTATAGGGAAGGTCAGAATCCAATAGATTCCCATCTTACCTAACCCCCTTAAATCTAATTCCTTTTTTTGAGCCAAACTTAATCCAATTATACAAAAAACGATCACATGACTGTGAGATATGGGCAATCCAAATAGCGTCGCAATCATTAGAATTATTGCTGAGCTTACTTGGATAATTAATCCTTCACTTGGTCGGGAATCAATCATTTGAGATGCTAAATTACGAATAACGTACCGGGCAGCAAAGTAAATCCCAACACAAGCAAATATTCCACAGATTACTGTAAATATAAAATATTGTGCTATATTTAAAGATCCATTATCTAAGAGACCATAAAGAATGCCTAAAGCTTCTCCTGAATTAGCACCAACCCAAATTTCGGCAAATATAACAGAAGCAAGTAAAAACCATTTAAATCTTTTCTCTGATCTTTCGATTTGAATTAGACCTCTTAAACGAGAAAGATAGAATTTCGCTAATAGCTTAAATAAAACATAAGTAATTAATAATCCAAAAATTGGAGATATAAACCAGCTCAGAACTACACTACTTAATTTATTCCAATTTAATGCGGTATCAAGACTAATACCTCCTTGGGATATTGCGTATACAAATATGACTCCAAAGACACTTCCTATCAGGGAATGCGTGCTACTTAATGGGATACCCGCAAAACTCCCCGCTACTAACCATATTATACTACTAATTAAAACTGTCAACAACATGTAAATAGTATATTGAACGCTTTCACCAAGAATATCTGAACCAACAGTTTTTGCTACAAATCCCCCGCTAAATAATATCATGCCCCCTCCAATGGCTATGCCTCCTATTAGTAAAGCAATCTTAAATTTTAAGACTCCTGCCCCTACTAAAGCAGATAGAGTCTCATCATTTGCTCCAATTGAAAAAGCAAGGCCTATAGCCATAATTATTAATACTATAACTAAGATTGCTGTTATCTGATCAGCCATTTTAATTCTTGACTTTTTACATTTTAATCAAAGATTAGATATTTAGTTGCAAGAAACTGAATATATTCAGAGAAATTTTTAATATGATCTGCTAAAATCATTATACCATCTACTAACTCTTTTAGATACAAGAATGTTCGAGATAAATAATCCATATCATAGTTATAAAGGCGGTTTAATAGTTGCCACTCTTCATTTCTCATTTTTCTTCTTTCTTCTTTTATTTCTTCACAGATATCACGAGCTTCACTGAGATTTGAACCTATTAATTTCACAGCACTAGATAAGTGGTTAGATATAATTTTCAGAGATTTCAGTATGGTTAGTATTCGTGTTTTAAATTGTTGATCAGGGAAGACTGCCCTATATAGGAGCATTTTGTTAGCTAAAAATTCCCCAATATTTTTTATATCATTTATTTTGGTGAATAATTTTAATCTATCAGCTTTAGAGAACATTAATTTTGATTTGAAAATTTTTGATTCGAATGTTTTCTTAATTTGGACTTCTGTATTGGTTTCGATTACATAATTCATGTTATCTTCAAAATTTGTAAAATTCTCTTCAATCAGATACTCTATGCCTTCAATGAGTTTTAAATTCTGTTCATTTATATTATCCATAAATAGATGGGTTAAGTCGTCGATACCGAGTTTTTTTAAATTTTTTTCATCAATATCTTTCATTTTTTTTAATGGTTGAGGTCTAATTAGTATATTTCTATAAAAGGTGTAAATTAATTTAATTTTGTGAATTTATTATTAAACTCAAAATATAATGTTTAAGAATTAAAAAGTACCGTAAATAATATAGAAATGAGTTTTGGCTTTCCATCAAATTCACCAACCAATTAAACTATATATCTCTCTTTTAATTCTATTTCAATTTTATTATTAAGATTTAAGAGTTATAACTCATTTGAAAGGTTTTACTATTTATCTTATATATTCCGTATAGAAATATATAGTCTGATGTAAATTATAACAATTTTCTCCCAACAACGCTCTTATGTGGATTTATCCCTAAAAATCCCATGAGAGTTGGCACAATATCTGTTATTTTACAATATTGTACATGTTTATGAGGAATTTCTGAAGAGCCTCCAATGATTAATGGAACGACCATGCATTTCTTCAGTCCAAGATCGTGATGATAAAGGTTTTTATTAGCTTGTTTTCCATTCTCAAAGTTATAAACAATGCTACCATCACCACTTAGAATGATATCAGAACTCCTAGGATTTTTGAAATGGCGTGGTATTAGATCTGGAATCAAGGGGTAATCAAGATGGTAAGTAGCACTTAACCATTCTTGACTTGTATGGAATCTACCATCAACTAGTTGACTTGCGATATCATCTTTCATATAATCAAAAATATCATTTTCTTGATTATCAACGTTATATCTTGTCTTATAATCATCACCAGTTCCACGAAATTCGATTTGACCTTGTATGACTTGTTTTGTTGCCTCATCTTTTTTCCTCAAATGAATAAATCCATCGTGAAATGAATTATTATCATCTCTATAGAACATTATCCGGCTACCTTTAATCTTGAATAACTCCTTGAATAAATTTATTCTTCTTGGACCATAATTTTCAAGCTCCTGTAGATTAGGATGAGCCCAGTTGGATTTACTTGATGATATATTAGTACCTTTAAAATTAAAAAAACCAACACCATCAAATTTGCTAATATTTACATTTCCCTTTCTGTTTTTTCTATGATGATAATGCATTAATTTGTTTCGGTGTAAAAAATCTTGTAAATTTCCAACTCTATTTGCTTTATAATTTCCATGATCTGATGTTATCACGATAGCTGTGTCGTTTAAATACCCTAATTTTTCTAATGAATCGAGTAAAAAACCTAACACTTTATCAATATGTAATAAATTTAGTTTATAGATATGTGAATCAAAACCATGTAGATGCAAAAGAATATCTGAAGTTATAAACCATATTAAAGAACCTGTGGGAGGTTCTTTGTCGCTAAAAAACTTCTTCGGGTCTGTAAATGTCTTTAATAGCTTCTGAACAATCACTGAATTAGCTCTTGCGATAAAATTTTTTTTATTTCGAGAAAAGTATAAGAGAAGATAAAGCATTGCTAGTTTTGTTTTTCTTTCAGGATAGAAATAATTCGCTCCCCTGCTAAGAAACTGAGTGATACTTGCAGTATTACCATCCTCTATCATTTCAAGAATAGTTTTACAATTATTACCCATATCCTTGTTCAGTTTATAAATTTCCATGTTTTTAGCAGCATAATTTCTCGTGATTGGAGGATTATTTTCACGATCCATCCAACTCATTAAAGGTACCCCATGACACATTTCATTACGATAATCTCCGGTATAAGTTCCTGTAATCATCGAAGCTTGAGTGGGGAACGTGATAGCAGGGAAATCAGTTATGCAATTTCTTGAATAGATGCCATTATCTATTAATTTTTTAATATTTGGAAGTAAGCCTTTCTCAGCAAACTCAAATAAATACTCCGATCTAACATTATCAATGATACAGAAAATAAATCGATTAATCTTATTCATTAGAAACCTACAAGTCTAAATATTAATTAAAAATATGCGATTTCATTTAAGTATATAGAGAAATAAATAAATAGCCTCTGGTGGGAATTTCAGGATTAAAACTTAATGTTTTCTCCCATTGAACCCACGACCTGCTTTAACAATGAACTAGAAACTAGTCCAATAAGATTACAAGTCTGCTGCTTTTGGCAAAGAAAGCTTTTAGTTTTTTCTAATACCACTAAGCCACAGAGGCATATTTAATATAATGAAAGTATTATAAATTTTTAATTTTGCGGTTTTAAACGCTTTAAAAAATTAACACAAATAATTAAAAGTTTAACTATCTTTTTCTTAATCAACTGTTTTATTAATTAAAATTATATCTAATTGGACTGATTTTGCTTAGGAACAATATATAATAAGATGGTGTAAATAAAAATGTGTCCATTCACAAAAGAGGATGTTACTTCTAAGGCTTTTAAGATTTACAAGGAGAATCAAAACATGGGGAAGAGTGTTTGGAGATTGGCTGAACTTTGCGTTACTATTAATAGCAACATGAAAAATGGGTATGATATCAAACCCCTTGAGACGGATAATTTGGTTCTTCTAATAAGAGATGATGTAAATGGTGAATTAATTATCCCCCCTGAAGATGAAATTAGGGAGATTGCTGAAATAATAAGCAGTGAGGAGCCAAGTCGTTCCCAGCTCGATTGGTATATCGCTGAAAAGCAACTTTTGTTAGAAGAGATAAAAAGTATCATAGAAAAAAACCATTAATTAACAAGTTTTTGAATAAAAACTTCGTCAATTCTTTTCTTTAAGCCATAGTTGATTTTAGACTTCTATGTATTATATTAACGAAGGAATAGAGTCTCTTAAAATAAATATAATAATATTAATTATAGATGTAAAAAATATAATTGTAATTGGTTCACATGCCTAATCCAAAAAAGAAAAAACCAGATAATAGAGCTCAAAAATCACTCTTCTCTTTCGTTGATGAGACAAAAGAGAAAAAAGACGCTCCCACAAAAAGTAAGAAGGAAGTAAAAGTTGACGAAACAGATACAGAAAAACTCGAGAAAAAAGTTACAAAAGGAAAGGAAACAGAGATCAAGGAACTCCTAATAAAAACTGAAAAGCCAAAGAAAGAAATCCCTCCAGACTTATTTTATAAAGCAACTACTTATGATTTTGGTCTAAAAGAGGGAAATGTATCTTTATCAAAAGTATTACGAGAAAGTGTTTCATCAAAATATATACGTTACCTAGTTGAAAAGGGGGAGATTGTTGAAGATATGGAACAAGGCTTACTTCTTGATGTTGATTATGATGGTGGATTTAATAAAGCATATTGTAAGTTTTACGATTTGAAAACTGATGAAATAAAGATATGGATTGACAATACTGATCATGAACCATATTGTTTAAGCAAGAAATCAATTGCAGAACTGGAAAAGATGGAATATTCTGAATCAATAGGGCCTATAAAACATAAAAAGAAACTCACTGAATATGAAGGATTTAAGCGTTTTGAAGAAGTTAAAAAATATGACCTATTATATGATAAGGAAATAGATATGACTCAGATCTATGGCAAAACACCTATAAGTATAGGCGGTTCGGGGATTAATATCCGAAATATTTTAGGTAAAAATGAAATAAAAGCCTGGGAAGCTGATATTCGTTATCATTTGAATTATATTTTTGACAGACAATTGATTCCCGGCTTAATTTATAGGATTCAAGGAGGAAAACTTGAAAAATTAAATTTTGAAAAAACAGATGATAATTCAGCTCAAGTAGCCACTGAACTTCGGGACCTGTTTAAGAACGAGACACAGGAAATCAAAGAATTTTCTGAGGAATTCTTAGATATTTTTATCACGCCAATTCCTGACGTTAAGCGATTAGCATTGGACATTGAAGTTGAAATGGGAGAACGTGATGTTGGGATTCCAGATCCTCGTATCGTAAAACAAAAAGTAATAAGTGTCTCATTTTATGCCACAGACGGTTTAAAATTAGTCTATGTTCTTAAACGGGAGGGAGTGTTATATGGAAAATCTCATCCAGACTTTCCTTCTGATGGTAAAATAGTGTTCTTCAAATCTGAAAAAAATCTCTTGATAGAGACATTTCGGCTTATTTGGGAATACCCTGTAATAATTACGTTTAATGGTGATAATTTTGACTTAAATTATTTATTCCATCGAGCAAACAAATTAAAAGTTGATAGTGATCTTAATCCTATACATGTGAAGCGAGGGTTTGGTATATTATCAAAGGCAGAATGTGACTTAAGAAGAGGGATTCATATTGATCTCTTTAATCTCTTTTTTAACAGAAGTATATCTGGCTACGCATTTGGAGGTGCATATGAAAATGCCTCTCTAAATGCTATTAGTACTGCTTTATTAGGAGAGAAAAAATATCAACACGAGGAAGAAATTCAAGAAATGAACTACAATATCCTTTCATGGTATAACCTGAAAGATTCCTTATTAACCTTAGAACTAACCAAATTTAATAATTCCTTGGTCTGGAACCTAATTATACTTTTATGTAGAATTACGAAATTTCCGATTCATGATATGATTCGAAGGCAGATTTCTACATGGATTCAGAATATCTTTTATTTTGAACACCGTAGGAAAAATTATCTAATCCCTCGGCGATCTGAGATATCAGAGTTAAAGAGAGGGGGGAAGTTGATGTCAAATTCAAATAATAAGAAATTCCAAGGAGCATATGTAATAAAACCTGTTCCGGGAATTCATTTTGACGTTGTGGTTATGGATTTCGCAAGCCTATATCCATCAATAATAAAGGAATACAATCTCTCCTATGAAACTGTTTTATGTACTCATAAAGAAGATCGAGATAATTTAGTTAAAGGAACTCCATACCATATATGCTCTAAAAAAATGGGGATCTTTGCCTATGTTGTTGGATTTTTCCGGGATATAAGAGTTAAGTATTTTAAACCTAAATCAGGAGATAAAAGTTTAACAAAAAAACTACGCAGTTATTATCAGACTATTCAACAAGCACTTAAAGTTTTTGTTAACGCAAGTTTTGGTGTTTTCGGCTCTAAAAATTTTCCGTTGTTTTGTTTACCAGTAGCAGAAAGCATCACGGGTATAGGGCAATATTCTATTAAACAAACAATAAAAAAAACAGAATCCCTTGGTGTAAAAGTTCTTTACGGAGACACAGACTCTGTTTTTCTATTAAACCCCTCAAAAGAATTTATGGAAGAAATTTCTGAATGGAGTAAAAAAGAGCTTGATTTAGATTTAGAAGAAGAAAAAACATATCAATTTTTAGCCCTCTCAGACAGAAAGAAAAACTATCTTGGTATTTATAAAGGCACTAAATATGTTGATAAAAAAGGGTTGGTCGCCAAGAAGAAGAACACTCCAGAATTCATTAGAACGGTATTTAACGAATTGATTGAAATATTAAAAAATATCACAAATAATGAAGAATTTACAAATGCAAAAGATAAAATTATAGGAATCGTAAAAGAAAATCTCAAAAAAATCGGAAAACCTAATACGTTTAGTTTAGATGATTACGCGATAAACATAAGTTTACAAAAAGATCTTAAAAATTATACAAAAGTTATCCCACAACATGTCCGAGCTGCTCTCGAATTAAAAAGAATTACTAAAAGGGAATTTCAGAAGGGTGAAACAATTAGTTTTATCAAAAGTAAGGGTCCGAGTGGGGCAAAACCACTTGAACTAGCTAAACTCCAAGATATTGATACTAAGAAATATAAAGAGCTCTTGACGTCCGCATTAGAACAAGTGTTAGATGCACTCGGTATTTCATTTAACGAAATTAAAGGTATTAAAAAGATGGATGCCTTTTTTTAATAAACCCTATAAAAAGAAAAATAGAAATCCCATAACTCCCGCACATAGTATAGGATTTAGGATATTATCATCAATCTTGAGATTTAATAAATCAATAAAAACAAACATAACAGCTCCACAAATAGCAATAATTAGAATCTTGTTAAATCCTAAAACTGACTCAAATAACCATAATGCAAAAATACTTATTCCAAAAGAAGCAAGAAATCCCGCGATATAGCCAATAATTGTTTTGTCTGAAGATTTAGGGAAATGTTTTTTCCCAAATCGAAGCCCTATGATGGATGCTGCCCCATCACCAATGGTTGCTATTAAAGCCGCTGATGCGAATATGCAAAAAGGAAATGAGAAGATCAGTGCAAAAGATAGAGTTAAAGATGCTGGTTTGATGAATTCAAAATTTTCTCTCCTTTTCATTGATTTTCTTAACAAATTTAATACATTTCTAGGAATTAAATGATAAATATTTCTATTTTCAAAAATGAATGATAACCTTACAAGATCTAAAGCACCAAATATTAGGATACCGGAGTACCCAGCAGTCAAGATTAGAAACTTTCCAAAATATACACCACTTATCCCCCAGATTTCGTTAGCCTTCCACACACCTTCCCAAACATAGACAGCAAAAATCCAAAGTAAAATAATTATTCCTGCTGGAAATAAATGTAACCCTTTTCGATGTATATCTGTTTTAAGATCACACGACCTTCCACCTTTTATTCTGTTTTGTTTTTCATCAAAATTTTTTATGAAAGTCTCAATATTTCTTTCTAATCTTAAATTTGGGTTATTCCCCAGGACATTTCTGTATTGGTAAAAAAGTATAAGAAAAATCAAGCAAGGCGTGAAAATACAAATGAAAAATGCTGAGAGTGCCAAAAACCACATGATATTCCCCAGATTAGTCCAAAAAAAAAGGGGATATATCAAACCCGCTACTATCCACAAAATAACTGTTAAGAAACTATTTTGGAACCTGTGTTCCTCAGGATAATTTTCTCGTAATTTAATGGCATAAAATAATAAACTTACTCCACAAGAGATAAAAAGTACAGTGACAGGTAAGGTTATGATATTATATACCATGTTGAAATTAAGTAAAATGCTATTTCAAAAATATCTTTTGAAAATTTCCTAATTCTATAAAAAAAATAAAAAAATATTGGATTATTTTATTTCTGAAAGTTCGACGCCTTTAGTTTCTTTAAGGAAGAAGTACGCAATTGGAATTACAGCAAAATTTCCCATAACAAATATTATGAAAGTGGTTCCCAACCCTAAAGATAGAATCACTACACTACTACTCAATAGTCCAATGGTACCCCCTATTGCCCCTATTAAACTTCTAAAACCCACACCTATTCCTCTGCGATCTGTTGGAAGCATTTCGATAGTTATCAAACGGAGAATCCCAATTGAGCCCCAGTATGAAATATTACTTAATGCAAAACCCAACAAGACAAATAGGTATGCATTTTCAGTATTATTAGCTCCAAGCACCCATATGACTACTGAAATTGGTGATAGGGCTGACCAGAGATATAATAAGGGTTTTCTCCCGATGCGATCTGCTAATAATCCGTTCGCCCCATAAGCTATAATAACCATAAAAATGGTTAAAAGGAAAATAGTTGTTACCTGCTCTTGAGTCAGAGTACCCACATTATCAATGTATTTCTCGAAAAGGCCTAAATAAATTGAAGAACCACCGCGTAGAAAGACAGCAAGCAAGAGAAACATATATGGTTTCCGATTTTCTATTTGAAAAATAGATTTGATATCTTCCTTAAAAGATTTCGCTTCAAACGAGCCACTCTCCTTCATCTCTCGATATTTTTTAGGTTCTTTTAAAGTTAAGAAGATCGCTAAACATAATAGAAATCCTAAAACCATTGGGAATATTGCCATCCCACGCCAAAATGGATCTGTCTCAGTTATGAAAATTAATCGAAAAATCACCATAGTTACAGCCCCAACTAAACCTACCATCATGACAACATTAGAATAATAGGCTCGCTTGTTCGCTTCTACTTCTTCATTAACATAAATTAACCATATATCTGATGAAAAGAAAAAGTACAAGAAGAATACAAAGATCATGTACATGACATAATTTACTGAGATAATTATGCCTAAAGATGCCAATGCGATTCCACCCACCGTAACACCCAGCATCTTTTTTCTTCCCAGCTTATCTGCTAAATATTGACTAAAAAAAAGAAATACCATGCCAATCGATACTATACCGTTCGCAAAAGCCATTATCGAATCTTGGACACTTGATGATTTCCCACTTAGAAATTCACCCGCAATTGCGGAAGGCATCGCTCCATTAAAAAGTGTTGCGTAAGTGTCGAGAATCTGTGTCAACATCAGAATAAAGAATAAATATTTTATATAAGAACCGTTTCCAGATTCATTTTTTGCCATCATAACTCAATCTCTACATTTTTTTAATATTTTTAATTTAAATCTAATAATTATAAATAATTACATATTTCCACTTCAAATTATATATTAATATCTTTTTTTTAACTAAAAAATCGAAATTTTAAAAAGAAGCATTTAATGATTATAAAATATAAAATTTAGGAAATTTTTAATTATAATTCAAATCCATGCTAGGGAAAGAAAAATATTAAGAAAATGCATTTAAATTTAAAAATTAGCGATCCAAGAGAGAGCAATCTATAATTTTTACTTTTTAATTATTATTATCTGAATTGATAAATATCCTATCTTTCATAGTAAATCATGACAGAAGAAGAAAAAAAAGCTTTAAAAAAAGAGAGAAGTCAAACTATTTTGGGAATTTTAAGTTTTGTTAGTGCTTTAATTTTCATAGTATGGATTGGAAGTACAGGATTCTACTGGTAGTCAGTAAAAACAATAACTAGCTCTAATTTTAGATCTTCTTGAAAATTTAAGATTTCCTGCTGTTAAAGCAGCAGGGTTTTTTCATATATTATACTTATTCTCTATTTACAGTTAAACACATGACAATGGTACCGTTTGATAGAAGTGCTCACACTAATGAATCTATAATAAATAAATGAGATCCCGTCGATTTTATCCACAGTATTCTCCAAAATTACTTAAAAAAAAATCATCTACAAAGATGAAAAAGTGATTTCTAAAAAAGAATTAGATTAAATAATAAAAATTAAAATAAAATTAGAGTCCAGTTAGTAAAATATCATCAATAACTTTACGGACTTTCTTTACATTCTCTTCGCCAAGAACTTTATCGACTTGCAATTTTATATCTAAAAGTGTGCTAAAAGCTTTGACGATGGTATTTTGAACAACGTCGTTAAATTGACTATTACCTGCATTTTTTTCCTTGAATTCTTCAACCCTGCTGAGCATTACGTCCTCGTACTCTTTAGCAGTAGTAGTTCTTAATTCGGCTAACTTTCGAATTTTCATGCCATCTTTAGTCTCAATAACTTTGTCTGCCATTTATTCGTCACCCTCTTTTTTAATTCCACCATTGCGAGCTACTTCAGGTGTGGCTTCAGCTACTTCAGGTGTGACTTCAGCTACTTCTTGGCCTGTTGTAGTATCAAATTCATCTCTTACTTTTGCGGTGACTTGTTTAGCGATCTGTTTTTCGATGCTAGCTCGATGTACACTATTCATGGTACAGAAACTGATTTCTTTGATGGTGTCATCAGGCATAGCGACACCAAAATGAACTATACATCTCTTAGTTCTTTCTAAGTCCATGTTATACGCATCTTGAAAGTGCATACTTGAAAGTAATAATGCACCGTAACTGAATGAACTTATACTTTCCCAATCTCCACGCATTAAAAGTCTTGAGAATAATTCCATTAATTTACCCGGTTTTTTCATGTATTGTAAAACACCAAGTAAAAATCGGGCTTTAAGTTGTGTTTTATCCAAATAATTGAGACCTTTATCTAAAGTTTTACCAAAATCCCCTAATAAACCCTCGAAAAGCTTTATTGGTTCCTTTTCTTTGTTTTTGATTTTTGCCCAAAAGCGGTTGGCAAAATCGATGACTTTAAGTGGCTCGAAATACTCCATTATCGGCATCATTTCTCCTGAATCAGGATCTATAACCATGTACGAAGCAAATCCACAATCGGGATGGCAAGTGAATTCTATGGGCTCAACATCCGCCAAATAGGCTATTATTCTGCCAAATTCCACAATAGTCGAAAGAGGATACCACGAATTTTCCATACCAATCCTTCCACCGGTTTGAATCTCAATTTCTTTGAGAATATCTGCGTTTGTTATTCGAAGTTCTGATCGTTCTTCAAAGGCTATTCGACCACATAGAGATACTGGCTGAAATGTGATACCTCGAATTACATCAATATTGTCAATTGCGTATTGTATAATGTTTCCAACCTCAATATCAGTAATTCCTTTAGCAATCGTGGCGACTAATACGGTTGAATCAAGTCTGGCTTTTCGTAGATTATCTATAACTCTTTGCTTGTAAACCATAAGGTTCTTAATTCCACGAGTTTTTTCATATGTAGCATCATTAATTCCGTCAAATTGGAAGTATAATGTGTCTAAGCCCATTTCTTTGCATTTCTTTGTAAATTCTAAGCCACCCTTTTTCTTCTGGAATCCATAACCATTTGTTGCGACAATAACTTCTTTAAATCCGTTATCCTTTGCCATCTTACAAATTTCAGGAAAATCTTTTCGAACAGTAGGCTCTCCACCAGTAAACATAATCGCAACTGCAGGAATTGGTTTACTTCTAAAGTGTTTCATTATTTTATCAATTTCCTCTAAGGTGGGCTCTACTAAATAGCCACTTTGTAAAATATTTGCATAGCAGAAATTACAATTAAAGTTACATCGATTAGTTAGATCGATTAAAGCTAAAGAACAGGTTGATATATGCTCTTCACATAGTCCACAATTATAAGGACACCCTCTTGGGTCATCTCCCTTAAAATCGGGGGGATTTGTATCACCATCTTTATCAAATTGCCAAACGACATTTCCATTTTTATCTTTTATCGCATAATGTGTCCATTTATAATATTTAGCTGAGCTACTAATTAAATCCTTGAAGTCTCCATGGTCCTCACATGTTTTTCTCATCCAAATTTTCTCGTCGTCCTCATAAATTTCCGCTCCAATTGGTTGTAAGCATTCAGGGCATATACTTCGAGTTTTCCGGTAATATGGTTCGTTTACATATTCCTCATCGTTTAAATGGTACATGTTTTGTTAACACCAAATACTAATTTATTTATTAAAATATTCGTTTATACAAAATTATTTTCCTTTATTTTAAACATTTTCTTACTTTTACTATTATTCCTAATATTATTTGTAAATAAAATGTTAAATTAATTTATCTCCCTTTCTACTATTATTTTTCGTAAGTATTTATTATTTTAATTATTATTCTTTAAAGAAATTCAAATAAATAAGATTTAAAATCAAGAATACTAGGTAAATCTTAAATAATTATGAAATTCACCGTTGAGAAAAAGAATGATTGATATAAGCTCCGGTTTTATAGATAATATGAATATGATTTTAGCCACAGATTTTTATCAATTAACTATGGGGGCAGCATATTATCAATTTAATTTAGAAAATGAGGTTAGGGAGGAAGATAACGTTGCCACTTTCGAGTTATTCATGAGAAAACTTCCTCGAAATCGTAATTATTTAATTTTTGCGGGTTTAGAACAAGCCGTTTACTATCTTTTAAAAGCGAGATTTTCAGGAGAAGTTATTGAGTTTTTGAGACAAAAACCAGTGTTTAAAAATATTGATTCTAGCTATTTTGACGAGTTCTTGCCTAATTTTAAATTCAATATAGATTTGTGGGCGATGAAAGAAGGGAATTTTTTTTTCCCGAATGAACCAGTTATGAGAGTTCGAGGTCCATTGTTTCATGCTCAGATTGCTGAAACATATTTACTGAATGTAATCAATTTTCAAACTCTAATTGCTTCTAAAGCCTCGCGAATAAAAAATGTAGCTCCTGACAAGATTTTACTTGAATTTGGCACAAGACGATCTCATAGCCCTCTTGCAGGAGTGTATGCTGCTAGAGCCAGTTATATAGCGGGGTTCAATGGAACGAGCAATGTAATTGCAGATCTTGAGTTAGGCATTAATTCAACTGGTACTATGGCTCATAGTTTTGTACAAAAATTCGAAAACGAGGCAGAAAGCTTCGATTCCTACTATAAAATTTATGGAGAAGACTCTATCCTTTTAATAGATACCTATGACACAGAAAAAGGGGCTCAGAAATCATGTAAATATGGAAATACAATTAAAGGGGTGAGAATAGACTCAGGCGATTTAATTGACCATGCAAGAAAGGTACGAAAAATTTTGGACCAGAATGGGTGTGAAAAAGTATCAATCGTCGCAAGCTCGGATTTGAATGAATATAAAATACAAGAAATAATTGAAAAAAAAGCTCCAATAGATGCTTTTGGTGTAGGGACTGAGTTAGCAACCTCTCGGGATGATCCCTCCCTTTCAGGAGTATATAAGTTAATGGAATATAAAAATATACCACGAATAAAAATTAGCGAAAATAAAATAACATATCCAGGAATAAAACAGGTATATAGAAGTTATAACAAGAACGGTAAAATGGATGGAGATTTGTTGTCACTCGTTGAAGAACCTACACCTCCCAACTCCGAACCTTTATTAATACCAATTATGAAAAAGGGGAAAATGATTGCCACATTGCCAAAAATTGAAGAAATTCGAGATTATTATTTGGATAATATAAAAAAGATGCCTGAAATTTATAAAAACTTAGAACCAAAAGAGGTTTTTAAATTAAAGGTTTCGGAGAAATTAGAACAGCTCACACAATCACTAAAAAAGAAGTATTAAAAAAAGTCTTTTTCAAGTTGTTCCCGGAAAGCAGGATGAGCTCTTTTATATATTTTATAAAAATTGTTTAGGATGTCAATTTTATAAATCAGTCAAGAAAGAAGAAGGTCCAGATTTTAAAATGTTATTGATGCATTAGATAACCTTCCTCACAAAATTTCCGAAAGATTCATGAATTATAATAGTTAGAGGATAATGAGCACTTCAAAGTTCTTTTACTATTTTTAGGTAATGATTAACCGTTAAAGCTTAGTAATTTTTCTTACATTTTTAACCATAATACCCCAAAAATTATCTTTAACAAGCTTTCCATTAAACTTTATTTTTTCTCCTTCAATAAAACTGTTTTCACTCTGGAGTTTTTCGCTAACTCTCACCTTGAGATTATCTACAATATCAGTTTGCTCCTCCCGATAGTCACTTTGCTTTTTTAACTTTGGACCGAGTTTGCTTTCTTTTAAAGAAACTAAAAAATATCGAGTAACATTTCCTTGAAATTCTGATTCCCTTTCAATTATTTTGGTAATCTCACTTTCATAAACCGTAATGGATGAATTAAAAAATTTCATTAAAATGGTTCCAGCTGCAGAATCATCAATAAGTGCTGTTGGTTTTACTTTTTTATAACTTTCATCTCCAACGGTATCTTCTGAGAGTTTTATGGTTTTTATACTATTTTCGAAATCATCTGGAAGCTGAGTTAATGTCCAATCTTTAAGTTTAAACCAATCTTGTTTTAATGAATAAATAAATCCTACCCAGAAATGACTACAAAATCCCATATTTGAGCCAATTCGACAATCACAATCTCGTTCAGGATCTTTTATATTCTCAGAGGTAATAGATAAAAATGAAGTATTTTCCCAATTAAATCCTTTAAAGGATAGTTCAATCTCGTGTTCTTCAGGGTTTACAACCTTTATCCCAGATATACTTTCCCTATCTTCGCCTCTAATCTTCTTTAATGCTAAATCTATGTCCTTTGAGATGATTTCTAATTCTTTTTGTTGTAGGAGTTCTGCATATTCTTCTTCTGCTAACGAATCAAGGATAAAGTCAATTAATTCTATTTTCTTAAATTTTGAAAATCCTTTTATCTTAAAACCTCGGCAAATTTGTTTCAATTCGTCTACATTTAAAGATTGTAAAAGAAAATTCAAGTAAGTTCTATCATCAATTTCTCTATTCATTTTATGTCAAGCCCAGTAATTTTAAAATTTGAATTCTCCAAGTATAATTTAAATTAATTGCTTATAATTATAACTGTTGTAATAATTTTTTCATCAAATTACTCATAGAAAATTTAATTACATAAAAGCAAGAAAATGAGGGGAATCCTACAAAAAGGGTATATAGTGAAATTAACCTTTTAAATCAAAAGAAAGTAAAACTAAAAGTGATTAATTTGTCATAGTCCCCCTAACAAGAACATCTGTCAAATTTTCAATAAGTTCTTCCTCTTCAAGTTCAAAATTACTCCGAATCCACCAATTAAAGACTCCAAGTACCGTAGATGTCCAAATTCTAGCTGTTACCTTAGGATTTTGGCTACGCGCTCCGAATTCTACTAACTTTAAGATGATTCTTTCTACTTCATTTGTAAATTCATCAATTATCTCATTTCTTTTCATTCTATATTTATTATTAATCCCTCCCATTTGCTCAAGAAAAATGAGAAAAGTCTCTTTTTTAGCTTTAAATATTTTTGCATATCCTCGAAAAAGATTCTTAACCGCAGAGATTGGGGGAATTCTATTCTCTTGGAAATATATGAATAATTCTTTAAACTTACTTTTCATAAGTTCAGCTAATCCACTAATTATAACTTCAAATACTTCCTCTTTACTTTTAAAATAGTTATAAAAATTTCCCACAGAGGTTCCTGCTTTTTCTGTGATATCTTTTATACGAGTATTGTTAAATCCTTTTTCTTCAAAAACAGAGAGAGCTGATATAATAAATAGGTTTCTTTTTTCCTTCTTAATTATTTCAGACTTTTTTGCCCTTAAAGACATTTATAATCAACTCAAAAAATAATGAACAATTTATTACATAACAAAATTCATTAAAAACATTATTACATGTTAAGAAATTATGTTAAAATTTATTACTTTTTAATTTTCAAATTCCTCTAGATTGATTAAGTTTCTTAGAAATTTGGAATTTTCATATAGATAAAAATTGATGCCTATATAATAGGATTAGGTGATTACATTTTAAGGGAGGAATAATAAAAAACAATTATTAAAAATGGGAAAATGATGGAGGGTTTTTCTGAAAAGTGTTATTTTATCTCCTTTCTTTATTATTTCGTTGAATAATAAAGATAAGAATTTAGTAAATGAACGTTCATTCAGTGAATGAGGATTCGGTAAATAACAAGAGATTTTAACTGTTGCAAGTGTAGGAAAAGATTTATATATTTGATAATCTTTTTTATTAAAAAGTAATTATTTAATTAAAAAAACATTTGAATAAAGCACAACCGCATAAGGTGAAAAAATAGTTGAGTATTTTGAACCCGGACTTTCTATTAAAATTTGGCGAGATAAAATTTGCTGAAGAGAATAGCATGAGTTTTAGCGATTTTGAACATTCTTTGCTGAAACATTTCTCGAGTAAAAAGAAGGTTCCAAGAGGTCGTTATCAATTTGGAGAAATTAACAACTCTTTTATAAAGGATTTTTCGCGATCTTTTAAAAGTTATTTTGAATAAGGATAAAATTGTATTTTTTGAATTATTTCTTAAAATTTTTTCATATTTTTGATGTTTTTTTCTTTTAATTTATTTTAGCTGAAAACAATTCAGTGTCGTTCAAGATCTCTCTGGAAATAGATTAGTCATATGAATATACTTACAGATTGGATATTTTGATATAAAATAAATAAATTTATAAGTCTCATTTATCGGTAACATTATTAGGAGCTTAAGAAAGTAAAAGTTTAATTTTACTTAAGAATTTCATTTATTAGTAAGATGGTTGACAGAGAAGAAGAAAGTTGGACTGTAAAACTTGACTGGTTAAATATCTTATCCATTTTAAACCTAGAAAGTATAAGAGAAATTCCAGAATTTAAAAGAGAAAAATGTATTAAAAGAGTAACTAAATTGTATGGCATACAAACCTTATCGGAATGTGAGCCAGGAACCCTAGACAAGTTTGTTGTAAATGAATTAAGAGAATTAATGAAAAAAGAATTATTACTAAAAGCTAGAAAGCAGGAGAGAATTCAGAAGGAGATGCGCAATAAATTTATTCCAATGAAAAAGGGTGGAATAATTAGACTAGATCCAAGAGACCTTAAAGATTTTAAAGGAGATCCCAAAGAAATGTTAAAATATTTCTATAAAAAATTCCTTGGAGAAGGTGGAGATGATGATGATAAAGACGACGATAAAGATAACTATAAAGACGACAATACTGGATATTATACTTAACTCATTTATTTAATCTCAGTACTAATATACCAAATTATTCTATTAATTAATGTTATTTTTAATTTGTATTATTTTGAGATCTACACGC
>JAHLWT010000099.1 GCA_019057775.1 Promethearchaeota archaeon | reverse complement strand
CTTCTAGTCCGTCACTTTCTTTATAAGCTTGCTCAGCGTGTTTAATAAGCTCTTTGAGCTTCCCTTGCCAAAATAGAATTTGACATTGAAGTAAATGACAGGATACTTTATCGTGAAGAGTGAGGCCTTCTTTCTGTTCGTAATTATTTAAAAGTGTGAGAGCCTCATCAAGCTTACCCTCGTCACTTAATTGTTCTGCTCGAATAAATTCCTCTGGTTTTTCTTTTACTTTTTGGTCGTTCATTTAATACTTCGGTCTCATACAATACTTTGTATCCTTTCTCACTTTTTCTAATAATTCTTAATGGTAGGAAAGGTAATTTAAAGTGCTTTTTTGGAATACCTTTTTTATGATATAATAGATATTATGATTCTCAATAATATAAATGTGCTCAGACTCTTCAATTCTCTAGACCTTATGCAAGAAAAGGATCTTCTAAAGTAGAAGGCAAAAATTAATTTTCACAGTAAATAATAAAAGCAAATTGTTCACGAAATATACAGTCCAAACGTTCAGTTATCCTTAAACACAATTCATTTCTGAATTTATATATAGAAAAATAACCAAATTTAGCTGCTAAAATATGGAAAATACGAATAATTTATAGTAAAATATAAAATAATATATAGATATCTATATATAGATAATTATAGAAAACTATTAATCAAATTTCTAATAAAGGTTAAATAAATTATGGGTTATAAAACAATTTCACTTTCAGACGAGGCGTATAATGCGCTTAAACATAAAAAACGAAAAAAAGAATCATTTAATGATTTAATTCTTCGATTAGCATCAGAACCAGCTCAAAAGGAAATCCTTGAGTTAGCAGGATCTTGGCAAGGTTCAAAAGTTGAATCAGATAAGCTTTTAAAGATAATATATGAAAATCGAAAAAACGCACAAATCCGAAGGGTTGAATTATAATAGTTCTTTTAGATACAGATATTCTTATACAATTCTTAAGAAATGACGAGGATGCGAAAGAGAAAATTTCTAGACTACTTGAAAACTATCAGTTATTGTCAACATCTTCCATTAATGTTGCTGAATTATATTTTGGAGCATATCTCTCGGAAAATAAAGAAGTAAATATCAATGCGGTTAAACAATTACTGTCTAAGTTGGTAATCTATCCATTTGATATTAATGATGGGAAGATTTATGGTGAAATTAGAGCAAGCCTAAAAAGAAAGGGGGAATTAATTAATGAATTAGATATTTTTATTGCTTCGATCGCTATTGAAAGGGATGTTAAATTAATAACACGAAACGTTAAACACTATGAAAAAGTTCATAAAGTGCAAGTAGAAAAATGGTAAGCCTGAAAAAAAGTCGTAGATAGCTAATGATTTAAAGAGAATGATCAAGAAACAATAATGGGTTATTTAGAAAGTTCCCTTCTTTTTGGGCGCAAATCTTTTCCATGGCATCTACGGCATTTTTTAGCATTCACTGGGTTAAGAGCTCCACACCTTCTACACACAGATTTTTCTAATAAATGATATCTTGCGATTCTTCTCTTAACTGGATCGTCAATCGGCACTTTTCTTCAGTTTTTAAGTTCTTTCTATCCTATAAATTATAACTTAGTATTACTAAATCTAGGAATAATATCTAAAACACGTGATTCAAAATAAAATTTTTGTTTGAATAGATGAAGAATATGATAAAATTAATGATAAAATTAAAATTCTATAATTAATAGATCTACTCATCAATCACATAATGTATAGATAGTTGATTTAATTTGCCTAGGGAAATTTTTGACGAAGAAAAATTTGTAGAGCTTTCAGAATATGCCATTCATTGTCGAGTTAAGCGCTTAAAAGAAATAGTAAAATTAAAATTAAGAACCAAGAAAACTCTTTACACATTTAAGGTTGATCCACTGACAGCAGAAAGAATATTAAGAAATATTAGTTGCGATATTATTGAACTTTAAAAATAGATTCAGGAAGCTAAAATAAACTTTTATTTTGTCAAACTATACTAAACCAATCTTTACCATTAAGTCTTCAATTTTCGAAATGGGTAAATATAAATTATTTCGTTTTTTCTAATCTTAATATTAATTATAATAATATATGTTGAAAGATACTAATTTATTATAATAAAAAATGAGCTAATTTAGATGATACAATCCCTCTATCTTTTTCAGAGTGATACAAAAGAGTTAATATATAATAAAAGTTTCCAAAGCGACGAAAAACTACAGATGTTTAGCTCTTTTTTCTCTGCGTTACAGACATTTGTTTCAGAGTTAACAGAAAGTAGTACTGAATCGTTAAATACAATAGAATTAGGGGAATATTTTGTTTTAATTACACGAATATCTGAAATATCCTCTGATTTAGTCATCATTACCTCTAAGGAAGGTATTAAGGAAGTCAAAAAACTAATTCCGAAAATTCATGATATCATTTTAACTTATGAAGAATTGTTTATCAATTGGGATCGTACTCCAGAAAAACTTGAAATGTTTGATTTAAAAATAATTCAGTTAGTTCTTTCTGATAAACGATTATCTGGAGAATCAACTCTTACCGCGGATCAGAGTGGGATCTTAAAATCTATATGGGAACAAAAGGGATCATTATCAGAACAGATCAGAGAAGATTTATCAAAAACCAGAGAGGACCTTAATTTTCGGTATTTGACTGAAGAAAATTTTCTTAAAAAATATGAAATGTCAAAGAAATTAATCGAAATCTCAGAGAAACTTCGAGATGATGAGAAATTCATTGAATATCAAACGGAATCAAAATCTCTAAAGGATGAGATAAAAGATCGGAAGCTAAGATTACACTATTATTTAGATAAGGTAATAGAATCGTTAGAATTTTCTAAATACGCAGAAACTTATTCATATTTATATTCATTCTGTATAAAGTTAGTTAATTTTGCTGAATCACATATCGTTGAGAAATATAAAACACTTGCGAAGACGTTACTCAAAAGGAAAAACATGCCGAGAGACGAATTCAAACAAGTCCTTAATGATATTTCAAAAATAGAAGAAGAAATCAATGAATATTTTTCATTAGATGTGTAAATAAGTTACTTTATTGGTGGTCACTTTAAAAAACCAATAATTAAGATTTGTTTTAATAAAATTAATTAACAATTTTTAATAGATATCAATTACATTAGAGTCTACTAAAACTATTTGATGAAATAATTATAAAATTGGTTCGTTCATTTTAGATTAAACATTATGAAGGTTCTTCCTGCTGATAAAACATGCATTAATTCTGGATTCTTATGTAATAACTGTCAGGTTAGACTTGATGCGGGAGAAATATCAGAATTCGAGATTGACTTAGCTAAAGATCTTATTAAGCTAGAAGAAAATGAAGAATATGCCTTTTTAAAAGAGATTTCATTCTTTAAAGCTATAGATTTTGAAGATATCATAATTTTAGTAATCGGGAAAAAAGATAAAATAAAATTCACTCCTAAACT
Organism: Promethearchaeota archaeon; assembly: GCA_019057775.1. The sequence goes on along the minus strand of JAHLWT010000099.1, from coordinate 38,582 downwards.
CATAACTTGGATTAACGAAACATATGAGATTGATGGTTTAATTTTAATTGAAAAATCAAATAATCCTCGGCCTGTAGTGGAAGCATTAATAGCACCCTTTAAATTAGTTTCTTTGAATGAAATTTTTTTAGCCACGGGTGATATTCAGTTTAGAGCTGTTCTATGGGAAGCTGATAAGGAAAGTATTTTGTTTACAACAGAGGAACTTGAGGAATTGATTTTAGAATTAACCGGAAGTATTTGTAAAATAGAATATCAACTTTGATTATTAAATCAATAAAATTTTATTAGCTAGTTTCTTATATTTAATAGATTTACTGTGGAAGAATATAAACAAGTAATTTTAGTTAGAACCGATCTTAAAATGGGAACTGGTAAAAAGTGCGTCCAATCATGTCATGCAAGTGTATCTGCTTCAGACTTAGTCCGAGTAAGGAATAAAGCGGTTTGGAAGAGTTGGAAAAATACCGGACAGAAAAAAGTTGTTCTTAAAATTAAAAATATGGAACACTTAAGAGAAATTGCAAAAAAATTAGAAGCAGAAAAACTTAACTATTTCATTATAAACGATGCAGGATTAACCCAATTAACACCAGGAACAACAACAGCAATTGGTATAGGTCCAATATTATCAAAAGAAGTTGATAAGATAACTGGAGATTTACAATTATTATAAATATGGCTGATAAATTGTCTACTTCAGAAATTGATACTTATACTTTTAACAGAAATGATGAGAGAGAGATAGAAAGGTTCGTTGGAATTGAAATATATGCAACAAGTAAGATTAAAGGGATAGGTGGAAAATATAAAAACCAATTTAAAGATTTCATTGTGAAAGAGATCGATATAAATGATAAAACACTATCTATAAGGGAAGATTATAAAAGTCATCCATTTTCTAAGGAATTAAAAGATCAATATACTATTTTTAATTTAACAAAAGTAAATAAAGATACCTTTGAAGCTATAAGGCAAATCAGAAAAAGTTTAAATATTCCTTCCGATTGGATTAAATACTCGGGTTTAAAAGATAAATTTTCAATATCAGTTCAAAAAATAGCAATTAGAGGAAATTTTATTGAAGAATTAAGGAGATTAAAATTAAGAGACATTTTTATCAGGAACATTCAACCCTCAAAAAAATCAGTTAAATTAGGAAGCCATAGAGGTAATCATTTTACTATTATTCTTCGAAATATAAAAAATTCAAGAGATCTAAGAGCGAATATTAATAATAATATCTCTTTTTTAAATAATTATGGTTTCCCAAATTATTTTGGGCTTCAGAGATTTGGAAGCTTTCGGCCAAATTCTCATATTGTTGGGCACTGTTTAATTGAAGGTGATTTTAAGAAAGCTTTTGAGGAATACGTGTCAACAACATATTCTACTGAATTACCCGAATCAAAAATAGTAAGAAGGAATTTAAGAAATGACAAGAATCTTGAAAAGGCGTATAAAACCTTCCCAAATAGCTTGAATTATGAAAAAAATATGATTTTACATTTGATTGAGAACCCTGGAGATTATAAAGGTAGTTTGAATACATTGCCCTCTGCTTTAAAGCAATTATTAGTTAGTTCATTTCAATCCTTTTTGTTCAATAAAATGCTTACTTTAAGGGTAGAGAAAGGATTTTCTTTATTTAAACCAATAAAAGGAGATGTCCTTAGTATATTAGATGATCATCATGGAAACGTAACTAAAGTTAAATATATTTATGGAAAAACATATGACGAATATTTAGATAAAGCAATAAAATTAAACCGAGCAGTAATAATTTTACCAATAATTGGATATAATACAAATCTTGATGATTTTCCATTAGTAAAACAGTTAATGGAGGAAATTTGCACTCAAGAAAAAATTGATAAAAATATCTTTAGCAGTGAGTATTTCAATATACCGGAATTTAAAGGCTCTCTTAGAGCAATAACAGCTAAACCTATCGGTTTGAAAATGACAAATTTTGAAGCTGATGATTTATTTACTGGGAAGAAAAAAGTTAAACTTGAATTTTCTCTTTTAAAAGGAGTTTATGCTACAATGTTGATTAGAGAGTTAATTAAACAATCTTGATTTCAAATTTCTTTATGGTTTCATTCCCAAAAATATCTATAATTTTTACTGACAAATCAAATTTACCAGGTGTTCTATAAAGATAAGGTTCTGATTTTAAGGGCAATTTCCTTTTCTTCGGAGTTCTAAATGAAACCCACATATTATTAAAAACTGGTCTTCTGTAATTATAATCAATAGCCCAATAATCAATCCAATCTGAAAATGATTCAATTTTTTTTATTACATCCTCGGGAATCAGGTTTGTGAAAGATACATTATAATTTGTTAACTCCACTATTACCTCATTTTCTTGATTATTAATGAGTACTTCTAAATTAGGTGTTATAACTTGGTCAGCGATTTTATAGTTAGTGTTAAGGAGATCCTTTGTGGCAGAAGTTAATTGATCTTCATTACCTAATTTTAAAAGCTTAAAGGAATGCGGTTTTTTATTGTATAAATCCTTCCAATTTATAATACTATTGCTGTTACTGATGTCCAATATTCGTTTCTTTGCGATATTAATAGCTAGTTTATTCGAATCACATCCAATCCAGCGTCTTCCAAGTTTTTCTGCTACAGCTAAAGTAGTACCTGATCCACAGAAGAAATCTGCAACAAGATCCTTCTCATTAGTTGATGCTAATATAATTCTTTTTAATAGTCGTTCAGGTTTTTGAGTAGAAAAGCCTTGGTATTCTAAAGTATTTGCTCTGATATATGGAACATCATTCCAGACATCTCTAGGGAATATCCCTTCATTTTCTACATACACTTTACGTGATAATTTCTTTCCATCATGACTTCCTCCTCTGTAATAAAATATCCCCTTATCATCTCTCTTTAAAGCATTTTTAACACGATTAGAATATTCCATATAAATTTGTGGGTTATTATTGAAAGTATAATCATTTGATTTAGAATAGAATAAAAGGGTATCATAAGATCTTATAAAAAATCTTCTTGTTTTAGCTGAAGCAGCAGGGTATGCCCAAATTATTTCATTACGAAAGTTTTTTAAGCCGAATATTTCATCCATCAGAAGTTTAATATAATGTGAAATATGCCAGTCTAAATGAACATAGATAGAACCATCATTTTTTAATAATTTTTTCATTAAGAGTAATCGTTCATAGAGGAAATCTAAATAAGAATCTAAGCCTTCTTTCCATTTATCTTTATAAGCAGTTTCTTCAAAATATTTTCCCTTTTCCCCTATTTGGATTTTAAAATAAAAATCTCCTCCAGTTGCAAATGGAGGATCAATATAGATAAGAGAAATTTTATTTTCATAATTTTCTAATAATAAACTCATAATACTCTTATTTTCTCCCCAAATTAAGAGATTTTGCCAATCTCTTTCCTGTGAAAACCTATATTCAGAGTCTATATTAGGATAATTATCAAGAACTTGGAAATTTTGAGATTTCTCTCCTCTCGTAAAGATTTCTGTTCTCTTTTTTTTCCCATCCCATTTTAAATTTACCATATATATTAGATAATAAAGCAAAAATTTTATTTTTAATTTAACTTTTAAAATTATAATTTTAATGAAAAATAACTAAGTTGATACGTTTATATGCTGGATGATTTAGGAGATTGGAGAAAAACACATTACACTAAGGAAATTTCACCAAACTTAGTTGATCAGGAAGTCATCTTAGGTGGTTGGGTTCGAAATTTCCGAGACTTAGGTGGATTAAAGTTTATAAATCTTCAAGATATATATGGGGAACGTCAAATAACTTTGAAAAAAGGAGTTGTATCTGACGAGCTTTTTGAAAAAGCAAAAGTTGGTTATCATTATTGCATTATGGTAAAAGGAAGAGTCAAATTGTTTGACGCCGCTCCTGGTGGAATTGAAATAATCCCCTCAGGAATAAAAATCTTAAACAAAACACCTGATAAATTACCTATTGATATGACGGGAGAAACAATTTCTGAGCTAGATATTAGACTTAATAATCGAGCATTAGATTTGAGATCAGTAAAAAATCAAGCAATATTTGCAATCCGGGGCGAAATACTAAGATCCTCAAGAAATTTTTTATTTAAAAATGATTTTAAAGAAATATATACCCCAAAGATTATTGGTTCATCAACAGAGGGAGGAACAGAACTTTTTCCAATAATGTACTTTGATAGGGAAGCATTTCTTACGCAATCTGCTCAACTATATAAAGAGCAGTTATGTGGGGTATACGAAAATGTATTTGAAATTGGACCAAGTTTTAGAGCTGAGAAATCGCATACCAAGAGACATTTATGTGAAATTGTCCAGCTAGACATTGAAATGGCTTTTGCATCCATGGAAGATGTACTTAAAACTCTAGAAGAATTAATTCATTCTGTTATCTCTAGCATTAGAAAGAATCAAATAAATGCTTTGAAACTGTTAAAGATGGAAAAAACTACAATAATTCCAGAAATTCCATTCCCTAGATATACTTATGATGAAATTGTCACTCTCTTAAACAAGAAATATGGATTTAATATGGAGTGGGGTGAAGATCTATCAACCGAAGCTAATCGAAAACTTGGCGAGGAGTATCCTGGCTATTATTATATAACTCACTGGCCAATGGTAATTAAACCTTTTTACATAATGCCTTCAAAAAATCCAAAATATAGTGAATCTTTTGATTTGCAAAAAGGTTGGCTTGAGTTAACGTCAGGTGGCACCAGAGTTCATAATAAAGTTCAATTGGTAGATGCTATTGAAGAAAAAGGTTTAAATTCAATATCCTTTGAATCTCATCTTAAAACTTTTGATTTTGGGATGCCTCCCCACGCCGGTCTTGGCTTAGGAGTCGCTCGCTGGTTAACAGTGTTATGTGGATTAGATGATATCAGAGAAGCCGTAATGTATCCCAGAACTCCTGAAAGATTAACTCCTTAATTAAATTTTAAATTTTAATGAATAAGGTTTTGTAGGAAATGAGCCAAAATTATATTCAAGACTATATAAAAGCGGGAGAGGGTGTTATTGCAGCTAAGAAGCTAATAAGAAAATTGACTCAACCAGGAGTTCTTTTATTAGAAATAGCCAATAAAGGAGAAGAGGAAATAATAAAAAATGAATGTGAGCTTTCCTTCCCGATTAACATTTCTTTAAATGAAATTGCAGCTCATTCAAAAATAGTTACTTTAAAATTAGGGGATACATAGGTTTTTTATTATTGAATATACTAATGAGGGATAAAAATGAAAAATTTGGAGGATGTATTGTATGTTTGATGTTGACGCGGAGAAAGCTAAGATAGTGCAACTACTCCAGGCGAATGTGGACGCAGAAAATAGCGGTAACATCGATGCGGTCTTAGCAATTTATGACCAAGACTGTTACACCCTTGCCCCCGAAATGGAATTGATGAAAGGGCATAATGACCTCCGAGGACTCTACCAAGTAATCTTAGAATCGTTGGTCCACATGGAGAATGAAGTGATAGATATTCAGTTCTCAGAGAATGGCGATATGGCTTACATGATCGCGAGTTATCATATGGTGTTGAAGGGAGACGAGGGGAATGTAGACCAAATTGGGAAGTTTCTTGGGGCTCTAAGTAAGAAGTCTGGCGAGTGGAAAATTGTAGCGATATGCTACAATACGGACTAATAACTGAAATATTAAAATAGTTATGGATGGACAACAGGTATTCCTGTTAAGTTTTTTTCATCTAGAAAATATGTAAAAATTGTTGCTGGATCGGGACAGACATCACCGAAGAAATATTATATTACTCTCGAGGGAAAAAGAATTGTTCGCTTAATATATTATTTTAGAGAGTATTATAAAGAAAGAAACCTGTAAATCAGATAAAAAAAACTGAAGTCTATGAAATATTATTCATAAAGAATATAACATTCTATAAAGACATCTTCTTTAATTCTTGGTGATTTATATTTTTAAGTTTAAAATCTTATGTAATTAATAAATAATACAAGCTTAAAGATTAAATATTTATATAATGAGAAATTCCAGATAGATAGATTAACACCCTAATCCTTTTCATGAATTATTCAAAATGAGCAAAAATTATATCCAAGACTATATAAAGGCTGGAAATGCTGTAATCGCAGCGAAAAAACTCGCCCGTAGGATTGTTAAACCAAATGCTTTATTTTTAGATATATCTAACCAATGTGAAGCTGCGATAATGAATAGTGGATGTGAACTTACTTTCCCTATTAATATGTCTTTAAATGAAATTGCTGCCCATTTTTCCAGTCCAATTGATGATCAAACTAAAGTTCCTGAAAAAGGATTATTAAAAATTGATATAGGTGCACACTATAACGGTTATATCGCAGATTCAGCTTTTACTATTAATATTGATGAAGATCCAATCCTTCAAAATTACGTGGAAGCAGCAAAAGAGGCTATAGAAGCAGCTATAGAACTTTTTAATCCTGGTGTCAAATTATACGAACTTGGTGAAGTTATCGAACAGAAAATTTCGAATAGAGGTTTAAATCCTATTAGAAATCTTGGTGGTCATGAATTAAACCAATATAATCTTCACGCAGGACCTTTTATTCCAAATTATAGGGATAAAACTCATAATCAAATACTAAAACCGGGTGATGCTTATGCGTGTGAACCATTTGCTACATCAGGAGTGGGGAGGGTTGAGAACGGAAAAGATCACTATATTTTTAGATTTCTTAAAAAAGCAAAAAAAAATATGACATATGAACAATTAAATTATATGAATAAAATCCAGCAAAATTTCAAAAAGCTTCCCTTTTCACCTCGATGGATTGAAAATAAGCAACTTGTCCCTAAGAATAAAATAAAAAGAACCATAGAATTCTTTTTAGGAAAAAAGATCTTGGATAAATATCCTATTTTAATAGAAGTGGGTAGAAAACCAGTCGCTCAAGAAGAACACACAATAATTCTGGATATGGATGGAGAAAGAATTGTTACCACGAGAGAATAATCCTATTCCTGATTTATCAATAATAATTTTATGTGCTGGAGAAGGAAGGAGACTCAAAAAACTAACTAAGACTCTTCCAAAACCTTTAATTAAAATAAAATTATTGAACAGTGTTACTATTCTCGATAATTCTATTACTGATTTGCTGAAGTTAGGTGTAAATCAAATAGCTATAGTTATTGGTCATTTAGGTCAAAAAATCAGAGCTCACGTTACTTCAATAAAAGAAGGAAACCCATCGTTAGGAGATAAAATTTTAATTATCGATTCTGAGAATCAATACAAACTAGGTCCATTATATTCTTTTTTATCAATAACGAAATATGAAACTTTCTTTAACAAACATAACTATTATATTTTGATACCGGGAGATACTGTTTTTGATTTTAATATTTTAGAAGAAATTTCGCATGCAATTATGAAGTTTATTAAAACTGATGAAGATTATTCATGTATTTTTTATAGAAATATAGAAGTAAAAGAATTAAAAAGATTTTATGAAATTTCTCGAACTGTATCAATAGGAGAGATTGAAAAATCAGGATCATCTGAAATTTTAAAGAAATTTATTCTAGCTAACTTAAAGGAATTTGCCTCAAAAATTAATGTGAATCAGATAATCCCCATTCTTGCATTAAGTTATAAAACTATTAATGAACTTCTACTATTAAATTCAGAAATCCCCAGCAAAACACTATGGGAATCAATAAATTTATATGTTGAGAAGGGAAATACGATCCATGCTCTCAAAATTGAAAGTAATTATAATTTTTATGATATTGATAGTGAGAAAGATCTAAAATTTTTAAAAAAAAAAAAGAAAGGACAATAGATGCTCCGATTAAGCAACGTATAATTGATCCATGGGAGTTAAAGCATAAGTCCAATTGAGCAATTACGTAATCAAAAGCACTATTGGTTAAATGTCTCAGGTATTAAAAAAATAACACGCAACTCCACTAGAAGTCTAGTAATTATGTTTTGTGTCTCATTTACCTAAAATATTAATTGCCTGTTTATGCTCCAAAGTGCGGGGTTATTATCACCTTTTCAATGTTTTAAGCACTACAGGAACAAATGAAATCTTGTGAATAGTAATTTGAATTGAGGCTACATATGAAAATAAAAACTTTTTGTCGGAAATAAAGATGCAGTTTACGGTTGTTAAAATTTAATTCGGCGTAAAATTCGCGATTTTGTATCTAATTCCAATGCAAAATAGACCTATTGTCCAAATAAATAATAATAGAACGAGTATTTAAATTATGCGTATTTAAATTTTGTTATTTATTTATGGAATAATAATTTTTAAGATATTTTCGACAAAAATTAAATGAATTTGAGATTTAAATTAAATTAATATAAATATCTGAAATTATATTATTTATAAAAATGAGTTCCAATAGTGGACAAGTAGCAATAAGAATTGAATTATTCGGTATTGGCACAATTGGTGCACAAATTATCCGACATTTCGCTCCATTTTCAGCTGATGCAGTAATTGGAAAACTGCCATTTGTTTTACGAGGTAGGTTTAGTTTTGGGTCAAAAAAATATTGGACTTTACCCGGTATAGAGATCTTTAAAGGACCTAATAACAAATCCCAAATACATGTAGAGAAGGCTGATATCGTATATAACCCTAAAACTGATGAACTTATAATAATTATTGAAGATCAAGAAATGCCTAACAAAGTTAATATGATAGGAAAAGTGATCTCTAATCTCGAAATCCTTTTACAAGCTAGAAATGGATTAAATACAAAATTTTCTAGAACTCGAAAATAACATGGCTGTTCCAAAGAAATTAACCATTGTCTTTACAATGTTTTATTTAATTGTTATTGTATATATATTCCTCTTTTTACTCATGCCAGATTTTCAAGATTTAGTTATAAAATCCAGAAAAAGTTTCTCTGCGATAACTGAAGGCTCAAATTATTATTGGGCTTTATTGATTTCTCTAGTAGTGTGTTTTTTGGGTTCAGCGTCTATTGGGTTCCCAATCCCTTTTCCATTTGTATTATTTTCTCTTTCAAATTCAATTTATTTGAAATATTATAACTCTGGATTAAATCTTAGTCAAATCATGCAATCTGGTTCCTTTTGGGTTGAGCTTTTAGGTATAGCATTAGTAGGGGGTTTAGGAAGTGCATTAGGTGAATTTACGGGATATGCTGTAGGATATGGAACAAAGAAAATCGCGGAAGAAAGAAAATCAGATTTACTGAATAACATAAATGGATTTGGGAAATTAATCTTAGAGAATAAAAAACGAACTCCTGTTTATATTTTTCTCTTTGCATTAACTCCATTACCAGATGATATTTTATTTTTACCTTTAGGTATGATTAAATATCCTTTCTGGAAATGTATAATTCCTGGATGGTTAGGAAAAAATTTTACAACAATATTTTATTGTTGTTGGCCTATTTTTGTGGCATTTGGATTTGTAGCTCAAGGCATTGAATCTAGTGGGCAATCAAGTATAATTACTGAGGCTATTTTATTGTTAGTAACAATAACAGTGATGTTTTTTATAATGGCTTTTGATTGGACAAAATATATTGAGAAGAAAAGTCAAAGAAAACTAAATTCTAAACATTAAAAAAGAAAAATTATGTAGTTACTCCGTCATTTTTCTCTAAACAGTGTTTACACACAAATACTATCTTTTGTTTCTTTTTAGAGTTTTCATCGTGATAAATCCGTTTATAAATAAAATTATTACAGATCTCACATATCGCTGGAGTTCGGTTTTCAACCAATAAGGGTCCTAAATGTTGAAAATTCGATTTGGTTTTAGAATTCATAAATTAAGTAAATGATTTGGTTTGGAGCGTAATTTTTATATTAGAAATAATATCAATTTTATTTTTATTATCATTTTTTCGGTTATTACGGTTATTATGATACCTATTTTGTGTTTTCCTAAAAAAAGGACGACTGCCTAAAGATATATTTGCAATTTCTAATCTAGGGTACATCCGGTTTTTTAATATTTCAGCAACCTCTACCGCAGTAGCAATCTCCGAGCCTTCCCCTTTTATTAATAAGGATTTCCTGCCTCCTGAAAATTCAAAGATTGCGTCTTTAATAGATTTTTCTTTATCAGTTCTGTGTTTAATTATGATAGTGGTTTCATGAACCATGAACGAATCTCATCCTTAAAACGTATAAAATTTTTAAAAAGAAGCTTAGTTCCTAATAATATTTTATCAATAAAAAATTTTACTAAAGTTCTTAAATTGATAATATTTTTTCCTATTTTTAAAGTTTGATAAATATTTTATGAAGTATTTTTATTAATAATCCCTTAAGTTCAATTCTACTCTTTTATTTAATTCATCTAGAATTTTATAATATTCAGAACTTCGCTCTTCAAAATATTCAATAACTTTTCTTTCATCTGTATCTAAAAAGTCAAAAAAAGGAAATATTAGTCCTATTTTCTTTGAAAAATCATCAATTAATTTATCATACCATTCATTGGTTTTCTTTAAAGCCGTTTGAATTTTTTTTGTGAGCTTTCCTTTTCGAATATTAAATTTAGCTTCCTCCTTCTTTCCAATTAAATCATCCAGTTCATCATAAGCAGCAGAAATCATTTTTTCTATTTTTTCTCTAAATTTAGGAATACGATATGATTTTTTAAAAAATTCAGGATCCCATTCATAGAGATATCTTTCATCATCTTCTGCTTCTATTTCATCATTGGTAATTATAACATCTTCTTTAGGTACTAAAATAAGTCCATAATTTCGCTGTAACTGGGCTAAAGCTTTTTTCCGAAGAATTTCCCCTATATACTCTACTTCCTTCAGTACTTTTTCAATATTTTTATCAACTTTCTTAATAACAGCTTCTACTTCCTTGTTCATTAAATTTTCTTCAAATTCATATTCTAATTCTATTAGATCATATGTTGAAGAAATTCCTCTTTCAGGATTTTTAAGTCGTAAACCAGCGATTCCCAAAAAGTGTGATTTGGATCCTACCTTGGTATGGTCAAAAATTAGTCCAAGGGCAAAGGGATTGGGGAGTTGGTAACCCAATTGGGTCATACAATCAATAGGACTAAAGAAAAAACCAAACCCCGGATGTGTATGAAACCAGCCAACAATGAAATCATTTTTATTATCTTGTACAGATCGTTCGTAAACAGAAGCATCAATCTGAGCCATATCAACATACTGTTTATTTTCATATTTAACACCTGCTCTATCCCCAACAACCATAGGAATTGCATCTTTAATAATTACTTTTGAATCGTTTTCTATTGCTCCAATCAAAATCCCATATACTTCACGCCATTTACCAGTATTCAAATTTTTACTCGCGTATCTTATAACATAGCCAACTATTCTCCTATAAGCCTTTAAAGTTAATAACACAGGTGCATAGAATGGATCAGATTTTTTATTCTTCGACATCTATTTTCTGATTTTGTTCTTTATTGTTATAATTTAAAAAGTTTATTTGTTATTCTATATAAAATCTAAACAAATTCTATATTATAACATTTTATTTTAATTATATTCAGTGAAAATTTTTTTTAAAAATGAAAAAAATAATTGCTTTCTGTGGACTACCCGGATCTGGTAAAACAAGCGCAATTGAATCAATAAAAGACTTAGGTTATATTTATACCATGGGCGATGTTGTAAGAAATGAGGCTAAAATAAGAAATTTGGAATATACAGGAGAGAATTTAGGTAAAATTGCAAAAGAATTACGCGAGATGGGAGGACAAGACATTATTGCTATAAAATGTGTTGATCTAATTAAATCTGAAAATAAAGATATAATCTTTATTGATGGAATTAGATCTATAGCTGAAATAAGCATTTTTAGAAAATTCTGGCAATTTCCTATTGTTGCAATTACTGTAAGTGAAGAAATTAGGTTTAAGAGGTTATTTGAAAGAAATCGTGGAGATGATCCAAAAAATCTTTCTAATCTGAAGTTGAGAGATGAAAGAGAAATCGAATTTGGACTTAAGGAAGTTTTAAGTATTGCAGATTACACTATAATAAATGATTCTAGCATTGAGGAATTGAAAGAAAAAACAAGAAAAATAATTTTAGAAATATTAAAAAGTTATTAACTAACTCTTATGGTTACCTAATATAATCAGCTATTATTTTAGCTAATGAAACTTTACTTGCTTCATTGTCAATCGAATCAGTACCAACTATTTCATCAGCTCCTGCCTTCAAGATCCGATATTTTGCTTGTTGTAATAATAACGCATGAGTTGCAACAGCAAATACTTGTCTAGCTCCACTTAATTTCGCCAATTCTATTGCCTTTGCCATTGTTCCTCCTGTAGCAATTATATCATCGGCAATAACAACATCTTTTTCCTTTAGACTTAAGATTCCACTCATTTTTATTTCACCTGTTGCTACATCTCTTTCTTTTTTAAAGACTTCCACAGGAATATTTTCTCCAAAGTGTTTAGCAAAAGCTTTTGACCTTTCGATGGCACCTTTATCTGGAGAAACAACTATTATATCCTTTGCGCCTTTAGATTTTACATAATCAGCTAAGAGCTTCATTGAATCAATGTTTATTGCCTTGCATGAACACTCTTCAAGTATTGATGGCGCATGAACATCCACTGCATATAATTCATTGATTCCTAAATAATTTAATAAATGAATAAGGATTTCTGCAAATTTACTTTCTCCTGGTCTGAATCTTTTATCTTGACGAGAATAGGCAAGATAAGGAACTATAATAACAATCTTAGACGCTCCCATGCGTTTTACTGAATCAATCATCATAAATAGTTCCATTATTCTAGTATTCTGGGTTCCGCTCGAACTTGGTCCTGTTGATTGAACTATTATGACTTCCTTATCAGTTATTATTGTTTCGTCTTCGATATTTATCCTTACATAATTCTCCCCATCAGGAAATTTTTTTGTTTCTGTATTTAATGTTTCAATTCCTAATTCTTGAGCAATTTTAAATCCAAGAATTTGAGAAGCTGGTCCCGCTATTAGAATTCTTTCCATGTATTAAACACTTCTATAAGATTTCTCTAATCGTTGATATAATTTATTTGATATAAGTTCTTATTTTCATTTTATGCAAATATATGGTTTTTTTTGAAAAATTTACCATATAATTTTTGTTTAAAATAACATTCTTAAAAAATCTTGAGACCGATAGAAAATATCCTCTTGATGACCTTTAAATGAATGTCCACCATCCTCATAAATAATGACATTCTCATCATATAATCCAAGGTGTTCTTTTGTTTGAATTAAATTTTGAAATGGTATTCTTGTATCATCTTTACAATGTGCAATAAAAATCCTATCATTGTTCCTTGGAGTTTTCTTAATAAAATAGCGAGGACTAATTTTCTTAACGGTTTCTTCTTGAAATTTGATTTGAGTGGTATGGTAATCATAGCGGGGAGATAAAGCAATTAATATTTTAGCTCGATCATCAATAAAACCATGAGATAAAACGATAGCTCCACCTAGACTTCTTCCAAACAATGCAATTTTATCTCCTAAAAGTTTATGAGACTGATCTACAATAATCCATTCTAATACTCTATGGATATCTGAAAAAATTAAAGGTAAAATTATATTCCATTTCGAGTTATAATTTGTTTTGGTTTCTCCATGAGCTCGATAATCATAAGATAAAACATAATAACCTGCATAAGCGAACTTCGCAGAAAAATATTTTACAAAACCCCTCATTCTGTGCTCTAAAAATCCCGGTAAGATTACAATAAATGGTGCTTTTTTTTTAGTATCGGATGTGTAATATATTGAACCTTTTAGAATAATATTATCTATTTTCGCGGGGATATTAATATTTTCAGTTGTTAAATCGGTCATTTTAAATATGAATTAGTCATTTCTTTTTATATTTCTCAATTAAACTTCTAAGAGTATCAATAGCTAAATCGATACAGTAGATTTCATCATATGGTACTCCCATTAACGCATCATTTAATTCTTCATGATTTAATTTTTCAGCAAATTCAATTGATTTTCCTTCGATTAATAAAATTAATTGAGATCCTGTTGCAACCATAACACCACATCCATCGGTTTCATAAAATGCTTTCATTATTAAATTATTTTCAATCTTTAAATGTAATCTTAAAAAATATCCCTTAGGTCCTCCTTTTTGTTCTTTAACAATCGTGATTTCATCATCTGGAAGTTTTCCAAAATGATACGGACTATGAAATAAATCCACTATTTTCTTATTATGATCCTTAATTTCCTTTTTAATGATTTCTTTTTGTAGTCTATCAACAAATTCATCAAAGTTTTGTTTCATATTTTGATTACTCTTAGTGAATTATTCTGAATGCTTTAACACATGATTTGCTAAAATGGTTGTATCTTCTGTCTTTCTTTGGTATTTTTTTACTATCTCAAGTATCTTCTTGTTCAAATCTTGATGCTCAGCAGAGCAATTGGTTTTATCTAAATAATCATTTCCATGCCGAATTGTTGCAGTATTTTCTGAAACATTAATTAGCTCCGTTGCAATTATTCCATTGATATAAATTAAATCTGCGAGCATATTTTTTATAAATAAAAGGATTGATATATGGTCAGACATAACTATAAAAAGAATTCTTATAATAAAAATAGAGAATATTCAAAAACTAACTGAAATATAAAAATAAATTGAATATCGTATAAAATATTGAGCCTAATATCAGCAGGATGATTACACTTAACCTTAATATAAAGGTCCATTTCATATCATCTTTTAAAACATCTCTTGGCAAATTTTTTAGATTCATAACATATTTTTGGAGCAAATTTTGATGTTCTCTACTTAGTGTAATAGGGATTTGATATACTATTGATGGGGATCTAAGTTCGATTACATCTATTGGGAGGCAAATATACAAGAAGATAAAAACCAAAACTACTATCATGTATACGGTACTTATAATATTATCCGTAATTAGCGGTAGAGTATCTGCAATCGCCCAACCTTCAACTTATTGGACCATAACCATAATTAACATTCCACAAAGCCCAAAAATATCGAAAAAATCTAATTTTCTAAACCACTTCTTTATAGATACTGATTCTATTTTATAATTAGTTATATAATGAAATTTATAACTAAAATTTCGTTTGAATTTAAATATCCTACTCTTTTCACTGTAATAAAATTTATCTCCTCCTTTTTTACTAAAATCAAAGCAAATACTTTTTAGTATTAATATTAAACCATACATTAATGCGATCCACCAATATAATGGACCGAATAGTACCATATATACCATCATTATTATCGCAGATATAATTAAAAAGAGTCCGAATACCACATTAAATAATTGAAAATGAGTATCTTTTAAATTTGAATCCTTTATTTGCCTAGTAAAATCACCTTGCATTTCCTCTTCAATATCGCAAGCTAAAAATCTACTAAATCTCTTTTCATTCTCGGACTGATTCTTAAATTTAGCAGAAAACCACATTTCATATAAATGAGTGGAAGTTGCAATTTCAAAGTAGTTTTGTTGGAACATCACAAGCAAGATTAGAGCTATAATTTCCAATATTGAAATTATGATAAAAGTCCAAGATAAAGTATAGTCCGGTCCTGCTCTTCCAACCATAAGTAACGGAATTGCGGTCATAAGTTGCATTATTATAAAAGGTAAAAATAACATTATCCAACCATATTTTGGACCCAAATGATTGTTTTGGTATCTCAGTGCTTCGATATCCTTTTTAGGGATCTCTGTTAACCAAGGACAGAATGGACGTACTTCATAAAAGAAATAAAAATTTTCTGATTGAGAAAACGTCCCTCTAAAAGGACTTAAGAAAAAATATAGGATTAATCCAAATCCAAACCCTAGAGCTGGGAGCCCTGTGACATAGAAAAATGAGGGTCCTCCAAGAACTACAGCACTTCCGTACTTTATTTCATGTCCTACATCTGACCCAAAAATTGAAAAGCTAATTATACCAGCAATTAATAAAAGTAGAGCAGCTATTAATCTAGTAACTGCTATTGAATAAAATTTAAGATAACTTTCAATAGGTTCTCTTAAGTCACGCATTTTTTTAATTGTTAGAGAATTTTCTCTAAGATAATATGGAGCGATAAAATATTTTGAAGCAATAATCATACCAATTATTATTATTAGAATATCTACTAAAAGAGAGATATTAATATCATCAATAGTTATTCCAAAATCAAATTCTATTATAAATAACACGAATCCAATAATAATGATGAATATACCTATAAATAGGAAGGTAATTCTAAATAGTTTCTTAATAGGGTGATTTTCTTTCAACTTTTCAATATCTTCATCGCTTAATAAACTCATAAATAAATCAGATTTTTCAAAGTGAAATTTGTTATTATATTATTATATTGTTAAATTTTCCCTCTAATAAAACTTCAAGTTCTTTTCGATTGCGATATAATTAATTTGACGAGAATTTTTATTTGAGACAAATACTTAAAATTATAAATCGTGATGTTTTGTTTTAACTTGAAATATTAATACAAAATAGGTGAGAATACCTTAGATTTTAAAGATTTTCAAAATGGACTTCTCTCTCTTTCCGTTATTGTCTTCATATTTTCTCTCACATTTTTGTTTGGATCTATATATTTACAACCTTTTATTGCTTTAAGCTATCAATTAAGAGACTATATTATTATTATATGTTCTATTAATCTATTTTTTTCCTCAATATACTTTTTGAATGCCTTACGATTAGAAAAAATTTTCAGATTGGAAAATAAACATATTATTGCTCATAGAAAAAAACTTGGATTGTTTACACTTTGTTATATACCCCATTTTTTTTTCTTTATTTCTCTCATATTTATAGATCTTCATAATATTGAATTGTTGATGGTTTTTCTGATCATATTTATGGAAGCTATGCTTATTGGTTTAGTTCTTAAAGAAACTTATGATTTAGTTTTTTTATTAGAATCTCGGAGAGATTTTGAATTAAATGAGAATCGTAAAAAATATATAGACAAAGAAAAAAAGCCTTTACCGGAAGAATTTTGAGACAAATTATAAATTTTGAAAAAATTGTACTATCTTTTGGCGAGTTTTTCTAATGCAGAATCAATCATTTTTAACTTCGTTGAATATTTTTCCATAAGCTCAGCAAATTTTTCTACTTCTATTTCATTATTTTTCTTTAGTAATTTAAGCTCAGTAATAGTTCTTACTACTCCAGCTTTCTTGTCAATCAATTTTTCTTTTTTACTATAAGGAATTTTTTCTTCTAATTTCTTTTTTTGATAAGATTTAAATCTCTTTATATTCAGATCTTTGGGTACAAACTTAGTCAAATAAATAATACTTTTAGGTACAAACGGAGCTAAATTTTCTGGGATAATAATAATGGGCTCAGGATCTTGGATTTTTTTTATTTCTTCATAATCGAGTTCCTCAACATCAGTTTCTTTTAAATTTTCATTAACAATTGATAAATTCAGTTCAATATTTTCCTTTTCTTCACTAGAAACTGGAATGTTTTTGATCATATCTTCCCAAATGTCTTTTGCTTTTATAAAGTACCATAATGCTTTTTGCTGAAGCTTTTTTACTTTCTCTTTGTTGATTGTTGTAATTGATGATTCCAATGTAGCGCGTGCTTTAAGAAAACAAGCTTTTCCCATATCATAGTGAAATTGTGCTCTAATTTGCTGTTTTTTTTTTTCTTCATGGTTCTTTAAATAAAATAGTCGTTTTGATAATAGGCTTAGTCCAGCATACATTTTAGAACAGAAATATATATTATTATTATTTTCTTCTCGTAAAGTAGCGATACTTTGAGCTAAAATTCTTGCTTCTTCTGAATGTAGTTCTAGATTGTCAGAAGTGAGAGTAAATCCTTTCTCATTTTGAAAAACAGCAGCAGCGCTAAAATAAGCTGATGTTTTGTAAATTTTGCTACACTCTGTCATTGAAATAACAGCATTTTCCCAATCTCCTTCTTCCTCGTATTTTTCTGATAATTGAGAATAAGCCCTAGCCATAACCCTTAATACCCGAGCACATTCGAACATAATATCTTTAATTTCAAATTCTTTTTTGACATTAGGATCTTGAACCGTCGCGGTAATATCTAGATCTTTCAGTATTTTTTGGTGGTCTTCATTTTTGTAATTGACATTCAAGATTTTAGTATATTCCAAAATTAGGTTCAAATCGTCAAGATTAAAATGCTCATCTTCCTTTTCCAAAGCATCTTCAATTTTTTTAATGCTGAAATGAAGATACCTCACCCTTCTCATGGTTTCTTCTTCAAAAAACATGTTAGAATCAGTATTTTTTAATAGATGTAAGTTAAATAACAATATTTTATGTTTCCTTTAAAACCTTTTGATGCGATTTTTAACAACATCACATTTCAATTGTGAAGACAAAAATAAATATTATATGATTAAACTATATTTTAAAAAGCAGATTGTAGTTAAATATTTAATAAATTTCTCTCACTACTAATGAGCAAATCAAGTAAAATACTATAAACAATAATATTTTTATGAACAATAAAGCATTCAAGATCTTAATATTATGAAGGTTTCTTAAAATGAATAAGGATATAATTTTTATATTTGAATTCATCTCAGGGGGTGGTTTTAGTTTTAATAAAATGCCCAATTCATTATTTTGCGAAGGTTTTGGGATGTTAAAATCAATAATCTCTGATTTTAAACTATTAAATTTTGAAATAATTACTCTTTTAGATTACCGTGCGTCTTTCCTTTCAAAATTTCTACAAGCTGATATTATAAGGGAAGTAAAAGCAGAAGAAAATTATTTAGTGAATTTTAAAAAGGCAGTTAGAGAAAGTAAATATACGTTTATTATAGCTCCAGAGTCATCAAATATACTTTATGAACTAACTAAAATCGTTAAGGATTATGATAAAGAATTACTCAGTACAAATTTATCATGTATTATTCAATTTACTTCAAAAATAAAAACATTTGACTATTTCAAAAAGAATGGTATTCCGACACCATCGACATATCTAATACCAAAAATAAGATCTTATTTAGATATAGATTTCATAATTCAAAAATCTAATAAAATCGGTTATCCAATTGTTATTAAGCCAGAAGATGGAATAGGATCAGAATCAATTTATTTTTTTGAAGGAGAGGATCAAATTTTAAAGTTTTTTAAAAAATCTAATAAGAGATTGGAGCAAAATAGAAGTTTTATTTTACAAGAATTTATTGAAGGAAGGGATCTAAGCCTATCTTTACTTGGATGTTCACAGTTGAAAAAAACTCAAATCACTAATCCAATTATCCTAAGTATTAATTCTCAAGATATTAATATTAAAAATCAAAATTTGAATTCAGAATATTACGGCGGTTCAACACCAGTTGATGGAATAGAAGAACTAATTGAAAATCTTGAAAAAATTGTTAAAAAAGCTAATTTCTCTAAATTTAAAGGATATTTTGGCATTGATTTCATTAAACAAAGTAATTCATCCTTTTATTTTATAGAATTAAACCCTAGATTAACCACATCATATCTTGGGCTAAGAAATGTAATAAATTATAACTGTGCAGAACTAATTTATAACTCAAAAATGAATTCCCTTAAAAATTTTGATTTAAAATTTCTAAATTTCTCCCTATTCTCGAGGATTGATTTATTACTTAATAATTATGATCCAACGGAAAACTTAAATGAGCATTTATTGCCCAAATTAATGAAAGAAATACCTGAATTAGTTACACCTCCCATTTCTATTGATAAATCAAATCACTATTCATGCTTGGTTGCAACAAAAACAAAGGACTACCTCTCGTCTAAGAGAAGAATGGATGAGATCTATCAATACTTTAAAAGAATAGGTTTTGATAAAATTAGATAGATGTGAATAGAATCAATGAGAATCCTCCGTAATGAAGTAATAATGCAATGATTAGACTGCTCTCAATTTTTAAACCCTTATTAATGCATAAACTATAAGATAGCAGCCATATTGACCATACTTGAAAAATAATCTGAAAACCATGAAAAAAATTTAGACGCTACTAATAGTACTAAACCAATTAATCCCATTAGAGATATATTTATATGATTGCTAAGCTTCATTAAATCTCTTATTGATTTGTTATTAAAATTAAAAAACTATAAAAATTGTAAAAGGATAATATTAAAATAAATTTTGAAAATTTTAAAGATTTAATCGAGAAATCATCATATAAAAAAGTGATTAAAAATGTCTTCTCAAACGGACACTGAAATAGAAATGGAATCACCCCCTCTTTTCAATTATTTAAAACAAGAAATTCCTCTTGAAGATATAAGAGATTATGCATCACCAAGAAGAATAAAATCAATTGATTTAGTAAAGGGCTTTGCTATTGTTTTTATAATACTCGCTCATACAGCAAGTGGATGGCTTGATCCTGAATCCAGATATCTTTATGGAATTCTTTTTACTCTATTGGATATTCTTGGGCCTTCTTTATTTGTATTTCTTTCAGCATTGAGTGTAATTTTTAGTATAAAAAGAAAAGAGGGCATTTTGCATGAGAAAATTATTAGAAATCGAATTTTTACTCGCGGAATTGTGATGATTGTAATAGGTATGCTTACTAATATTGTAGTTCTTGAAGGAGATGAAGTTAGAGTAGCAATTTATGGATGGAATATCATAACATTCATTGGTTTCTCTCAAATTTTTTCTTACTACATCTTAAAAATAAAAAAATCCAACCGGATCATAATTGGAATCATAATAATTATTATCTCTCCCTTTATTAGAGCTATTCTTTATGAAGGAAAAGAAGCGGATAATATAATCTTAAGTTTTTTCCATTATATTATAACTTCTCCAACACCACATTTAACACTGCTCCCTTGGATCTCAATTGCTTTTCTCGGTACAATATTTGGCGAATATATATACGAAGCAATGAATAAAGGAACTAAAGACGCTTATATCGGGCTGTTTAGAATCTTTTTCATATGGGGAGTAATTTTAATATTAATTGGAATCTTTGGATTTTTTCCTAATGGAATTGATCTTACTGATTGGCAACCTGGTTGGGCACTTCAAACGCCTGATTCTATGGTTGGAGGATTATCTGAATATCCCCATTTGAGATTACTATTAACAGCCAATTCACAAGAGTATTTTATAATTCCAGGTATGCCTAGTTTTCTAATTAGATGTACAAGTTCCAATATGTTCTATAATCAAGGTACTGCTCTATTAATTATTTCAATATTCTTCTACTTTGTAGATATTAAAAACAAATCTAACAATTTTTCTAATGTATTGATATATTTTGGTAAAATTTCACTAAGCTTGTTTATAATTCACTTTTTCTTTATCCCTCTGTTTTTTAGCCAATTTGGCATTGCGTTTTTTTTAATTATAGGGATTTTATATATTGGATTTATGGGACTTTTTCTCTACATATGGATGGAATTTTTTAAAGGAGTTGGAAGTCCAGAATGGTTAATGATTCAATTAGGAAGGGTTGGTCAGAAATCTGGAGAGGCTGTTAAGAAAACTTCTAAAAAAGTCTATGAAAGAATTAAAAAGCGTGAAAAGGTGAAAAAAATGGAAGATTTCATGAAAAAATTAAGTAAAGCTCCCCCTAAAGAAAAAAAGGAAGAAATAAATGAATAGGACTCAACAATTTTTTTTTATTTCAATCCTAGTTAACATCTTCTATTTAATCATCACTTTCATTTTTTTTTATGGCTTAGAGAGCCCGTTAATGAGTAAAGATAACAATGATTATCTAACTTTTCATAATGCGGGATTATTAGCGATTAATGATATATCAAACTTGTATAATTCATCACTTTATCTTTTTCCTTTTAGATACTTTCCTCTCTCTGCTTATTTTTTTACACCCTTTTCACTTTTGGGATTGGATGTCGGATATTTCATTTTTCAACTTTTTAACTTCTTTCTGAACTTCGCCAATCTATATCTGATTTATAGAATAATTCAATTATATAAAAATCTCAACAACAAAGCTAATCTAGAATTAAACCTTGTTAAATTTAGAGATCTTTATACTGATTCTAAAAATGAATCATTTCTTCATCAAAATGCGGTCATTTTAATTATGCTTCCTCAATTTATGAATTATTTCCTTGGCCAGATTAATATAATAGTTTTATTCGTTATCCTTTTATCCCTCCTTTTTCTTCTAAAAGAAGGATATAAAAATGATTTCTTGGGAGGTTTATTCTTAGGTATAGGAATTTTAATTAAACCTACGCTAATCCTAGTTTTACCCTTTATTATATTATTAAAGTATAATAAAGAAAATAAGAAGTTCACTTTACTCTTTAAAAAATCCATCATAAGGTTATCAGGTTCCATAATTTTAATATTGATTTCAGGACTCTACTTTTTAGTTTTTCCACAAATGCTTGAGGGATTTATTGATGTGAATCTTGGGGGAAAATATACATATAATATTGAAGGAGACTTAAATATTAATCCTTCTTTCAGTCTAACTAGAATAGTATTAATTTCCTTTGAATTGATTGGTTTAGAGATTAATGGTTTTTTGACATTTATTATAATAATTTTACTGATCTTTATCCCCATTTATATACTTTTTATTCTGAACTCTGCCCAAACAAATAATCTATTAGATGGATATTTGGTTGGTATATTAGTTATGTTTATTGTATATTTTGATACTTGGCCTCACCATCTTATCGTGCTTGCACCTTTTTTAGTCTTTTTTATAACTATTCATAAAGATTTCATATTTTATAAGATGTTTAAATACCTATACTACCTCATGGCAATCTTAGTAGTAATATTTTGGGGAATTTTCTATTTGACTTATGAAATTTTACCGATTAATATAGGGGGATTAATATTATTTTTAGCTCTATACATAACCCTAATTATGTTTTATAAAAAAAAATTGAAATTTTAGTCCTTAGATCTATACTCCATAGTTTCTATTCATATATCTCTCTTTTTTTCTTCCTATTCAAATTCTCTCAAATTTTCATTTAAGAAAGTTTTATACGTTTTAAATCTTCAAATTAATTATTATTTTAACTTATTAATTAAAAACGATTTTATAAAGAGTCACACATCTCATAGGATTTGCGTATAAAATGTCAACGCTCATCAATAAAGATCAAGATTTTGAAATTTCAAAAGTACCAAATGATGGTAAAGAAAATCTAGGAGAGAACAATTCAACATCATCAAAGAGAATTGCATCTATAGATTTCGTTAAAGGTGTTGCTATTGGTTGGATTGTTTTAGCTCATGTGGCCCTGAGTTGGCTCGATAATGATTGGAGATATATATATGGACTTGTTTTTGCTTTGGTAGATATAGTGGGACCTTCTCTTTTTGTTTTTCTATCTGCTCTTAGCGTGGTTTTTAGTGTTAGAAAAAAGAAAGGAAAAATAAATGAAAAAATTATTCGTAATAGAGTTTTTACTAGAGGATTTACAATAATTATTATTGGCATTTTATGGAATCCAATGTCTCTACAGACCGTAGGAGGATCAGTTCCATTTCCTGCTAATTTATGGGGTTGGAATTTTCTAATGTTTATAGGATTCTCCCAAATTTTTTCATATTATGCTTTAAAACTTAATAAAAGCGCCCGATTAATAGTTGGTACGATAGTAATTTTCATTTCACCATGGATAAGAGCTATTCTTTATGAAGGTAAAACGGCGGGAAATATAATTTTAAGTTTTTTCCATTTTATTTTCACATCTCCTCTCCCACAAGTACCGTTTCTCCCTTGGATCGCTGTTTGTTTTATATCTACGATCTTTGGTGAACAACTCTTTGAAACAATGATGAAAGAAACACGCGAAGCTTATTATAAATTATTTCGCTTGTTTTCTGCTTACGGTGTTTCTTTAATCTTAATAGGCGTTTTTATAATTGTCCCCTACGGTGCAGGGTTTAATCAATGGGAACCCGGGTGGGCTTTACAAACTGAAGAGACTATTGTGTATTCTGAATATCTTCATATAGATTTACTACGGATTGCTAATAGACAAAATTATTACCAATTTCCAGGAATGCCTCTATTTTTGATAAGAAATACGGCTCAAAATTTGTTTTATAATCTAGGTGCTGCACTATTAATCATTGCAGTAAGCTTTTATTTTATTGATATAAAGAAAAAAAGTGGCAATGCGATTAAGATGGCTATATTCTATGGAAACGTATCTTTAAGCCTTTTCCTCATTCAATATTTGTTTCTTCCTTTATTCATTGGTCAATTTTCCATTGTCATTATTCCTTTCGTATACGTGGCTTACTGTGGATTTTTAGGTTTACTAATGTATATTTGGTTGAAATTCTTTAATGGTATTGGCACTCCTGAGTGGTTAATGTCTCAATTAGGGAAAAAGGGGCAAAAGAAGGGAAGTCATAATAAAAAATGACATCGCGTCAAAATCAAACCTATATTCTTATATGGAAGTAGAAAAAAAGCTATATTATAAAGATATAAATATCTTTAAATGATAATATGAAATAATAATTAATGAATTAATTACCACTCAATATTAAGCCTTTCATTTTAATACAAATAATTATCAAAGTAAAAAAGTATAGAAAAATTTAAATCATTAAATAACTATACCAAATATTTAATCTGATCATGGAGATGGAAGATGTCATCAAAGTCGTTGTTTAAATTTAAGATAACCTTATTCGGACCAGGAGGCGTAGGGAAAACAAGCCTTTTATTACGCTATATCAAAGATTATTTTGCCGAGGATTTAAAAAAAACAATTGGTAGTAATTTTCTTATTAAAGATGTAGACATTGATGGAAAAACAGTTCGACTTTTACTATGGGATATAGGTGGACAGCCTCAATTCCATAAACTTAGGACTATTTATTTTAAAGGAAGCAACGCGGCACTTGGTGTATTTGATTTATCATCTAGTCAAACTTTACTTAAAATTCCTGGGTGGATAAGTTCTATTAAGAAAACAGTCAAGAGAAATATTCCAATGATACTTTTAGGCAATAAAGCGGATTTGGATAGAGAAGTTGACAAAACAGAGGCAGAAGACTTAGCAAAAAGAATGAGCTGTAATTATTTGGAAACATCAGCAAAAACGGGATTAAATGTAGAGCAAGCGTTTGAGTTCATTGCAAGAGCATGCCTTGAGGAAATAGGAGAATAAAGAGAGAAAGTTAATAATTTTATTGTTAGATTATATCTAATTTTTTGAACTCACTAGTAAGTTCTTCAAAAGTAGTAAATTTAATTCCTATGATTCCAAAATCCTGAGCTGAGCGTATGTTGTTTAATCCATCATCTATAAATACGATCTCTTCAGGCTTACAACTTGCTTTTTGAATCACTAATTCAAAAATTTTTGGTTGTGGTTTAATTAAATGAATTTCATGAGATAAAAGTAGTTCATCAAAATGTTCGATAAAACCCCAATTTTTAGATAAAAGGTAATCCCAGTGACTTGAATTTATATTTGATAAAGCAATCAATTTGAACTCATTTTTATCTCGAATTTTTTTTATTAATTCAACTACTTGATGATTAAAACCCGATATAATGCTGTTAAAAGCATTATAAAATTCTACCTGATCTAAAGCACATACTTGTAGGAGATCACATGCAAGTTGATAGAATTCCGCATTGGTCATTTTCCCTTGATGATAAATATCAGATTGTCTAAAAAATTCCAACATTATTGGAGTCTGGGGTTTGTTAATGGGGGATTGAGAAATAATTTTATTATAAAAATTTGAAAAATCTAAATCAATAACCACTCCTCCTAAATCAAATATAATGGCTTTAATTGTCATAAAATCAAGCAAATTTGTATATTCATCTTCGAAAATAGATTCTAGTAGAAAATCTTCTAAATGGTATTGGTAGTTTATATTTTGGAAAGTTCCTTGTGTCTACTTCTAACATTTCTAATAATTTTTCTAACTTTACATTATTAATCTGTTCAGATGTCTGCTTTTTTGTGCCAAATGGCTTACCAATCATTCTTCTTCTTATTGATACAGTTTGATTTTCGAATTCTTTTTTTCCAAGAATAACAGTATATGGGATCCACTCTACTTCCGCTTGCCTTATCTTCTTTCCAATAGTCTCTGTGCGATCGTCCCAATCTGCTCTGAATTCTTCCCCATTTATAATCTTTAATAACTTTTTAGCATATTCATTTTGATCATCGGATATTGTTATAAATCGAACTTGAATCGGACTTAGCCATGTTTTAAATCCCGGAACTATTTTGTCTTTATTACGAACCGCTGATTCTATTAACCCCCAAATAATTCTCTCCAAGCCCCCTGTTGGTGAATTGTGGAGAATAATTGGGTATTTTATTTGGCCATCAGTATCTATAAATGAAATATTGTATTTTTGTCTTTTCTTACCATCATTATCTATCATGAATTCTAAAGAGCTTTCAACATCAATTTGATTTGTAGCGAGTGTAGCACTTCTGTTTTGAGCAGAAAGCACATTTCTTTCAAATTTTAACACATAGTAATAATACCTATCTTCCCATAATTCTATTAATGCAGGATGATTTTCTGTTTTAATTAACTCGATTATCCAATCCTTATTTTCTTCATAGAAATCTTGTGTTGCTCTAAATATAACATAACTTTTAATTCCTAAATCGCTTTCCAAACTTTTTATTAATGTATATTGTTTTTTAAATTCCTCAATTGAAGATTTCAAATCCTTACATAGAGTATGAAGATCGGGCATAATAAATCCGCGTAATCTTCTCAATCCTGATAATTCACCTTCTTGTTCTCTCCTAAAATCATATTGTTCAAATTCATAGATTCGTAAGGGAAAATACTGGGGTCTTAAATTCATTTGAGAAAATAAATCAAAAAGAAGAAAATCGCTCGCATATCTTAGTAAATATCTATCTTTTCCAGATTCAAGCCAATAACTCCTTGCTGGAAATCGAGCAGTTTGAGCTGTTAATTTTTTATTCTTTACAGTGTACATTATTGGGGTTTCAATGAGTATCGCACCAAAATCTATTATTCTATCTTCTATGAAATTTTTGATTAAATTTTTCATGATCACTCCTTTAGTGTACCACCTTAAATTTCCGGAGTCTGTATTCGGATCAAAATCCACTAACTCAAAATCTTTCATTACTTTTATATGAACTGGTTCGATAGCACTATCTTCTCTTCTGGAACCTAATTCAGATCGTAAAAATAAAATAAAATCTTCTTCTTTTACCCCTTCCAAGGGTAGTATATTTCTTTCTTCATCAAACTTTAAATCTAGCTCCACTCCTGAAGGAGTGACTACTTTAAACACAGAATTTTTAACTTGTTCCTCAGGTTTAATTCCTAATTTTATATCTCTATACATTTCTGCTAATTCATGACCTAAACAGTTAAGCTTAAAAGATTTATACCATCCAAATGGTGAAAATTTAGCTTCGATACCTCTTTCTTTTAGATATAATGCAATTTTAGGACATACTTCCATAGCGTTAGCCTCTTTACTCAAGAATTTACTTAAATGTGCCCATGGATAAACTAAAACCTTCTCTACGTTATAGATTTCTCTATCCTTAATCAATTCTAATATCTTCCTTGGCTTTCCCTTGATTTCACCATTTTCAATCTGTTTATTATAATTTCTTATTTCTTCGTTTTTTTGCCTTATTTTTTCTGGAAATCCAGTAATTTGTAAAATTGCGGCTTCAATTTCTTCAGCACCTTGTTTAGAAATTAAATCTGTGTCGTAAGTATCTTGATCTTCAACAGAAACAAAGCAAACAAGTATTAGTCCTTCCATTGTTATTTTTTCTTCTGAAAATTCTTGAGGGTTACTCGTTGCTTCCCTGTTTTTAATAACTTCTACATCCTGAGAGTGGATTAAAAGAATCTTCACGATACCACCTTTTTTTTATCTGTTATCAATAGTTTATGATAAATTCTAAATAATTTTCCAAATTTTAATATATAATTATATTCAAAATTGAAATTAACTATTACTAAATTAGATATTTAATAATGAGCCTTAAAAATACTTTTACTGAAATTGCTAAACATTTAGAAATTATATATAATAATCGAGAAGAAATTTTAAAATTATCCCGTGTTATGATTCGCGATTGTAGCATTGCTATAAAACATATACATCGGAAAGAAATTCAAAAATATCAAGAAAAAATTAATAGCATAAAAAAATTGCATGAAGAATTACTTAAAAGTGTAAATCGAAATCCTGGTATTTTTTTCAGATATCTGAAAACCCCAGAACAAGAATACACAGAATCAATTGTTTTTTATTCAATCATTCATAAAGAAGCAATTCCAAGTCCATTTGATTTGGGAATTAATCCTATAAATTATATTTTAGGTTTAGCAGACGTTGTTGGTGAGTTAAGACGTTTTGCTTTAGATAATATAAGAAATTCTCAAGTTAAAGATTTAAATGATGTTTTAGAATCAATGGATGAGATATATGCAAATTTATTTTCTTTAGATTATCCTTCAGGAGTAACCCAAGATTTAAGACATAAAATAGATGTAGCAAGGAATATTATAGAAAAAACTAGAGGGGATATTTCTTTATCAGTACAGATGAATGATTTGAAAAGTTGTATAGATGATAAGTTGTAATTATATTAAAAAGTAATCTTAAGTTTAAACAGATTAACATAGAGAGGATGAACCATTAGAAAAAAAGTACTAATAGCAGGCACCTTTGATCTCATTCATGCTGGACATATTTATCTTATCAATGAGGCATCAAAATTAGGAGATGTATTTGTTATCGTATCTACAGATAGAAATCGAAAATTGTACTCAGGATATTCTCCAATAATTCCACAAGAACAAAGATTAGAGATAATTAGAAGCTTAAAAAACGTACAAGAGGCAAGGCTAGGGAGGAGTGACAACGACACACTTAAAACAGTTGAAGAAATTACTCCAGATATTATACTCTTAGGACCAGATCAAAAGTACGATGCCGCGATTTTGAAAAAAGGGTTGAAGAAAAGAGGATTAGATAAAATCGAAGTAAAAAGATTAGAAACATATTATGATAAATATGAATTACATTCGTCAAGTCTAATAAAAAAAGAAATAATTAAACAGTATAAGAAGAATATCAAATAAACGAGATTATATGGCAGAAAAAAACAAAATTTCTCCTGAAAACTACGCTAATTGGTTTGCTCTTTATCATTTAAGTCAAAACATAGGTAGTCAAAAAGCAATCCATATTAGCAGTATTGAGTTCGGAAAAGTTTTAAATTTATCGCAGCAAACAGCTTCTAGAAGAATCAACAATTTAGAGGAAATAGGGTGGATTGAGAGAAAAATTAAAGGAAAAGAACAGATTATAAGAATCACAAAGAAGGGTGCTGAAGTCATGTTGACTATGTATAAAAACATGAAGCAAATTCTTGAAGATATCTTAATCGTTGGTGAGGTTACTGAAGGAATGGGGGAAGGGGGATATTATGTTAGAATTAAGGGTTATTTTTCTCAATTTCAAGAGAAATTAGGATTTAAACCATATTTCGGGACTTTAAATCTTCAATTTAATAATCTTAATAATGAGCTGTTAGAAGAGACTTTAAAAAACCAAATCCCCGTTAAAATTGATGGTTTTGAGGATCAAGAAGAGGGTCGTACATATGGTTCTGTTGATTGTTATAAATGCATTATTTCTCGTTTAGATAATCAAAATATAAAAATAGAGGCAGCGATTTTAAGGATTAAAAGAACTCATCATAAAAAGAATATAGTTGAACTGCTTGCAGAACCTTATTTACGGGATGTATTACAATTACAAGATGGTGATCGCATAAGAATAGAATTTTTTAGAAAATAATCTCTAACATTATTTCTTCTCTTTTTGTTTTGATATTTGGTTATAGATTTTTGTAAATCTAAAAAAGAAAGTACCCAATACTAACCACATATAAATAAACAGAAATTCCATAATATGTCCATAAAAAAACGCTAAAATGTTTGTTATAAAAATATAAAACAATCTTTCAGATCTCGCCATTAAACCTATATCAAAATCTCCTTTGTAAAAAAGCTCAGCTCTTGCTCTACAATAACTAATCATAGCTGATGCTACAAATGATATGTAAATTACTAACTTCATGTCGATAACCTTCCAAAGAACACTTTCCCAACAATGTATCAAAAGTGCAAAAAATATAAAAAATTCTGAGAGTCTATCCATAAATGAATCAAAGAAACCTCCAAAAGCTGTAGATCTTTCAGTCAATCTTGCGATAGCTCCGTCAATACCATCTGTTAATCCGCATAAAAAAACGAATATGGCAAAAAGAAGAGAATTTTGAAGAAAAACTAGTGAGATTAAACTTAAAATTGAAAAGCAAAGCATAATAATTGTTGCTCTATTTGGAGTGATTTTAAGTTTAATCAGAGCTTTAGCTAGTACTTTAACTATTGGTTTAAAAATATACCTTAACCGAAATTTTGAGGGCACGTTAACGACTCTACAAGAAGAATAAAATTTAAATAATTTTTATTAAGCGATATTTTACATTATAATATAGTATAGTTTTTTTATTTTAATTATTTTAAATATTTAATTTTCTCAGATATACTACAAAAGTATAATAAAACAATAAAGAGGTTGAGAATTTTTGAAATTGCGTTTAATTCTAAAAACAACAACAAAGAAAAAAAAAGAAGTTAGTATCAAGTTCAACATAGCACCCAGTAAACATATTGGTTTCATAAATTTTATTAATTTAGCTTTAAATCAAGAATTACCCATTGAGTTATCTTTTGAAAAGATCTCAAAAACGAATGAAAGAGAAGAAAGTAAAATTTTTGGACATTTCAACCTCCAAGGTAAGGATGAAAAAGGATTGGAAGACTTAGAAAAAGAGATACAAGATTCAGATCATAAGAGGAAAAAACTCCAGCAAAAGAGAAAACAAAAGTAATCTTCTCTATTTCAATTCTTAAAATGAAGTATCTTTATTACTTTAATAAATGAAAAAGTCTCCAAGTCAAAATAGAACAAATAATGCGCTCAAATCTTAAATTAGAAGTTCCTGGCAGAATTTGTTTAATGGGTGACAAAGTTGACCTCTTAGGTAAACCTGTTATAGGAATGGCTATAAATTTAATGTTGAAGATTAATTATAAAGAAAACTCTGATAATTCTGTAGTATTTTATAGCCATAACACGAAGGAGCGTACTAAGTTTATACTGGGAGAAACACCTCCTTTTAATATAGATCTAAATTATTGGAGTGTTTTATATGAAAGATTAAAAAAATATATTAAAAAGGGATTTTATATTGATGTAGATTCAGATATTCCAATTGGAGCAGGATTATCCTCATCTGCAGCAATATCAATTGGTTTCATTAAAGCATTAAATTTAACCCTCGGATTAAAGCTCTCTCCTCCTCAAATTGCAGAATTAGCTTACTTAGGAGAAAATCATGATCTTGGTATCCAATGTGGGAGATTGGATCAGTACACTATAGCGTATGGAGGTATAGTTTATATTCATACTGATGAGAATCCGCGAGTAGAACATTTAAATATAAAGGAACTACCCATAGTGGTTGGAGATTCAAAAGAAGAGAGAAAAGCTCTTATCATATTAAATAGGATAAAGAAACAGATTCAAGAAAAGGATCATGATACATTAAATGCATTTAATGTAATAGAAAACTGTGTCTATCAAGCAAGAAAAGCTCTATTAAAAAAAGATTTCACAAAATTAGGTGAATTAATGGATTTGCAGCAAGAACAAGAACGAATTTTACGTGCTGATACTCCAAAAATTCTAAAATTATGTAAAGCTGCTAAAGATGCAGGTGCGTTAGGAGTTAAACAAATGGGTGCTGGTGGAGGCGGATGTATCATTGCTATCGCACCAGAAAAACAAGAAGAAGTCGCTGAAGCAATTAGAAGAGAAGGAGGTCGTACTTGGATCTTTGATATTTTTCGATATTAGAATGTAATTGTGTTATGCTATTTTCCTAAATTCAAATTCCCATGTTTTCTTCACAAAAAGTGAATCATTTATAGTATCATATATCACAGATCTTTCACTTAATCCACCTAAGTCTTCAGCTTCTATCTCAATTTGATTTAACATTAATTCCTTTTTAACAGAATCAACATTTTCCTGGTAGGTCATATCATAATCTAAAAACAATTTTGCTCCTCCTACAATCAGGGCTTTAATATTTGATATATTTCCTCCATTGTAAATAAGACTATTATATAATTCCTTTACGGAAGTATCTGCAAAAGTATGTGGAAAAAGTAAATGATAACCTTGTTTTGAAGCTCCTGAAGATGGTAAAGATATATGGGACATTGCAAAAATATTATTTATTGGATCTTTTAGAATTAATGCAATCCCTGCCCCTAACCCATTTATTGTCATTTTAGTCGATCTTTCATTTTTATCAAATGAATTTATCAAGCTATAATATCCTTTTGGAATATTTAATTCATTTCTATCGTTAGGATTTTTTATCCTATCAATATCCCGTGCTTCAAATGAATCGCTACTCACTTCTTCTTTCTTTTCTTCTTCATTCTCATTAGAATATCTAGATAACTGCCGTTCTTGTTCAATTATTTGCCTGGAATATTGTTCTATCTGATTTAATCTTTTTTCTAATTGTGTTTCTCTCTGTTTTATGATTTTTTCTCGCTGTTCTACTTGTCGTGTAGTGCGTTCTAAAAGTAACATTCGGTTAAGAACTTCCGTTTCTTTTTCTTTCACATTCTTTAAAAGTTCATTTGTTTTCTTTCTTTCCTCTTCAATATACCTAATTTTTTCTTCAATTTTTTGTTCTTTTTGCTGTAATATTAACTCTCGGCGTTTTAGAGCCTTTTCTCTAGTGTCTATAGAAGAATTTTTCTCCCCCTCGACAGGAAATTTTAATGATTTTGAAATTTTATTCTTCTTTGATTTATTTAATGGTCTATTTGAACCATTGTTTACTACCATTTGAGTAATTCTCACTTCGGCTGCTTCTTTCTCTTGAATTACAGGAACATTTATTTGAGATTTTTCTTCTTTAAATTTCTCTTTTGGCTTTTTAAAGTGTTTTGGAATTCTCCGAGGTTTGTCAATCCTCTCCTTCTTAATAAAAGATTTTTTACCATCACTTATAGGAGTTTTTGTTCTTCTTATCCTCTTAGTATTAAAGACGTTATAAATTTCATTTTCATAGGAACTGTTTTTATTTGAATAACTCTTAATATAAAAACGATCCCTTAAGCTAATTGGTTTGAATACTTTATTATTTTTACGATGGATTGTTTCAGATCCACCTAAAACTAACAATCCTCTCTCATATAACCTATTTTCGATAATTTTTAAAATATTATCTCTTGCATTCTGGTTAATATAAATAAAAAAATTTCTACAAAAAATTACATCATATTTGTAATTCCAATGATGCCCTTTTATAATATCTTCCTGAATGAATTCAACTTTTTTTCTAATGTGACTATTAATCGAAAAAGTTGGTCCAAGTTCGGTAATTCTTTTTGAAAAATAGGTAGTTAAATAATGTTCTGGTAGGTCATGTACTGCATATTCTCCATATATCCCCTCACTAGCGACTTTTATAGCATTTGTGTCAATATCAGAAGCATAGATTTTAAAATCTGGAAAATTTTTATTTTTCTTTGTTAAATGGTCCAATAACATTGCCAATGAATAAGGTTCATCACCTGTAGCGCAAGGAGCTGACCATATTTTAATCATCCTTTTACGATCTTTCAGATTATTTATATATAAATTTATAAATTTCTCAAAGTTTTGGAAAACTGAAGAATTTCTAAAGAAATATGTGTAGTTAATAGTAAATTTATCTAAAAACAAATTGCGCTCTACAGGGCTTGAATGGATAAGGTTAATGTAATCTTGATAATCTTCAACGTTTAAATGCTTCATTCTAAAGTCGATTCGTTTTTCTAAGAAATTTCTTTGATAATAATCAAAATTCATTCCTGTAGCATTCTTTAACTCGTGTATTAAAGCATCTATTGAAGAGTTACTCTTTTTTGTTTCTGAATTATTATTTATAATTGCTATTTTTTACACCAAAAAATATTTGTTACTCTAAAATATTATGAAACTGAAAATATAAATATTTTTGTTAGAATAAATTTTGCGGTTGGGAGTAACAGAATAAAAAATACATAATTTGTGGTAAAAAAGTTTCTTATTAGAAAACTCAATAATTAATCCTAGCCTGAGAATGTTATAAATCCCATTTTAATCAAGTTTTTACATATGTTATATACATGATTTTGAGTTAATTTCAATTCTTGGGATATTTTATCTATTGGTTTTATCCCATCAATTTGGTCATATATTTTACATGAACTTTCTCCTGTTAAGAAGAGTTTAGGATTAATCCTGTCTAAAGTTGTTAATTTAGGAATGTGTCCATAATACTGAGGTATTGCTTCATTTGTATCAAATTCACTAATTTTATTTATTTCTTGTTTTTCCTCAACTATCTCTTCTGACTTATCTTCTAATAAAGCATTTTCTTTTTGTATTAGGTTATAGGTGTTGTCTTCATTTTCAATCTCTACATGCTGGTTTATTACAGAATCAAAAGAATTGAAATTATCCATTTTACCATTCCAATTAGAAATGCTTTTAATGTTAAATTCTTTTATGAATTTTGCAGCAATTTTTTGCAAGAAATTCTGAATACTTGAGACCTTAGATTTTTCATCATAGGTAGCAAGGTAGATTAAACTTGGAACTTTTGTGTCTTTTAAAAAAGATACTTTTAAATCATGGTTTGAGAGTTTTAATTCACTTATAGTCCCTAAATCTTCAAATGAATCTGAAAATGAGTTTAGAGCTGAAAAAAAACCAGCAATCATAATTAGATTATCTCCTTGAGAGAAAAGTTTTTGAGAATTAGAATAATTCTTAACAAGTAAAGGTAAACCATCCCTAATAATCAAAAAATCATGAATCATGAATTCAATATTTCCTTTTATTTTAAAAATACTATAATTAACTCAATAAAGTCTAAGTTTATTAAAAGAAAAAAAAATGTAATATCGTCGTAATATAATAGTTTTATTTAATACATCGAAAAAACTATTGAATTTATTACTCTAAATGCTTTATAAATTTAGAATTTGTATGATTCGAGTAAGAGCACCAGGGAGGATAACTCTATCAGGTGAACATCAAGATTATCTTGGGTTTCCTGTATTAACACTAGCTATTTCTAGATATATATATTTAGAAGCTGAACGAATTCCTGAGTCTTTTTTTCAGATTGAACTCCCTAATATAAATCATTTTCTTGAAATTCCCTTAAAAAATAAAGAACTTGAATATAGTAATAAAAGGGATTATCTTAGAAGTGGTTATAATATATTCTTAAGAAAGGGCGCGTGTTTTAATAAAGGCTATAGAATTCGAATAATTGGTGATATTCCAATCAATGCCGGAGTAGCAAGTTCCTCCGCTCTTGTAATTACATGGTTATTCTTTATGAATCTCATCAGTGATCTAAAATTAAGTAATTTCCAACTAGCAAATGAAGGATATAATGCTGAAGTAAACGAATTTCAAGAAGCAGGCGGAATGATGGATCATTTTAATTCTGTTTATGGGAAATTGATTTATTTAGAGGCATCGAATCCTAAACCAAACCCTTTAAATTTTGATCCACAGCTGACTGGTATTGTCCTAGGAGATTCAATGGAATGTAAAAATACTGTTGATGATTTAATCCGAGTGAAATCCAAATCTATAACAGTTTTTAATGAATTAAAAAAGGTCATGCCAGAATTCAACCAATACACCACTCAGTTAGATGAATTAAACCAAATATTACCAAATATAAAAAAACAGTCCCAAAAATTACTTGTTGGTAACATTATTAATCGGGATATTACTTATCAAATGAAAAAGTTATTTTTCAATAACTTAAATGTAAGTTCTAGTAGGAAAAATTTTAATTTTTATCAAAAACTGGGAGAATTGTTAAACCTTCACCAAAAACAGTTAAGAGAAAACATTCAAATATCGACAAAAAAAATTGATCTAATGATAAAATCTTGCATAGAGAGTGGTGCATATGGGGGTAAAATAAATGGATCAGGATTCGGAGGTACGATGTTTGCGATAATGCCAGGTAATGAGCAAAAGCTAATTTCAGCAATTGAAGAAGCTGGCGGTAAAGGCAGTATAATTCAAACGAGTAATGGGGTTGAAACCTACTGAAAGCCATAGTGTTGTGTGCCGGTATGGGAAAAAGAATGCAACCCTATACAAAATATTATCAAAAATCCATGTTGATGCTTCACGGAAGACCATTATTAGAATATATATTAATTGGATTAATAAAAGTGGGTTTTAAAAATATCATACTTGTGGTTGGGTATAAGAAAGAACAGATAATCGAATATTTTAAGGATGGGAAAAATTGGAATATTAACTTGGAATATCTGGAACAAAAAAATCTTAATGGAACTGGTGGAGCTTTATTATTATGTGAAAAACTTAT
Source organism: Promethearchaeota archaeon (assembly GCA_019057775.1). Next base: position 2,024 of record JAHLWT010000099.1, on the reverse strand, counting down.
TGAGAATAATCATTTTTTCTTAACCTGGGGTGATATTTTAGTTCCCTATCAAGTGTATAATGAAGTGTTGAACACATTTAAGAAAGAAAAAAATGATTTTATTTTAGTTACAAATTATTCTGATGATCCTCATAAAGGGGGAGCTGTTTATTGTAAAAATCATTATTGTTTGGATATAGTAGAAAAACCCCCTAAAGGATCTTCAGGTTCAAACCTAAATAATTGTGGCGTTTTTGTTTTTTCTGTTGAAATCTTCAAAGTTTTGAATTTGTTAAAACCTACTAAAAGAGGAGAACTTGAATTAACAGAAGCCCTAAAAATTGGAATTAGAGAGAGAAATTGGAAAATTCGCATTATTAAAATGAAGCAAAATCAATTAAGGGGAGATTTCGGAGATAAGCACATCTATGAACAGTTTCGTAAAGACCCAGATTACCTAAAAGAGTTGGATGGTTGAAATAAGTCTAATTTAAAAATTCATATATTTCAGAAAAATTATTTAAATGAATCTTTAAAGCTTAAATAATTAAAAACCAAAATTGTTACATAGTAATAATGTTATTATAAAAAAACAGAATTATCATTTTAAGTTAAATGAGAATAAGAAAACGTAAAAACCTTAAAAAAAAAAACACTATTATTAGTTTGTTGTTTTTACTCCCTTTAATTGGTTTTGGTACTTATGCGGGTCTCAGTCTTTATATAATTGATGACATAGCCTCCTTTACTTTAGAGTTAAAACCTCCTAATACTGATTATTTTTATGATATAGAGAATATTTTAGGAAATTCATCTTATTTAGAAAAGATGGCAAATACTTATGATTACCAAATGGAAAAATTTCACATGCCCTCTAATATAAGTGTTGATATCACTTTTACAAATCAAAATTTTTCTGAAGTTGAAATTTGGCACGGTACTGATAATGGAGCTCTAAAAATTGGTTATACTCTAGCTTCACAATGTTATCGATATAAATATGCTTTAGCTAATAATGACGTTAGTGAATTGATTAATGCTACAAGAGTAGTAAGAAAATGTATTTCCGCTTTTAGTAATATGTTAGCTGCTCCTAATGGGGGAATAGGTCCAGACTATCCTGGTACTCCCGCTAGGTTTGTTTGTGCTCCTGAAAATCGTAAATATCATCCATGGATTTTTGAAGAACATCCTAGACATTTTAATGGCACCGGTAAATATCAAAAATGGAGGGTTCGTTTACACACAAGTAGAGATGAGCTAGCTGGATACTATTTAGGATTTGCCTCAGTCTTAAAATTCATTGATCCAAGTTTAAATGAAGACAGTAGATGGTGTGTAAATAGAATTAGATTATTAACAGCACAAATGATTGAAGGATTTAGAAAGACCAACTGGCTTGTTTTAGGTGGAGAAGGTGAACCAGTAGGTTCTGATTTAAATCCTTATTTTGAAGGCAGTGCTTGGCAATTGACTTTACTTAGAATAGGAGCTACGGCGTACCCTGAAAGATATGATTCTCTGTATAATTATGTTGCTGCAAAAATGCTTTCTATGAATGAAGCAGTAATGGGAGGAAAACAAAATACTGTTTACGACACTTATGCTCTTGCTTTTGGCATGGATGTTGAAATAGCCCTAATCTTGCTTGAAGATAATCCTAAATTACAATTACATTATATCCAACTTTTCGAAAATAAATTTTATAGATACTTGACTTTCAAAGATAGAAGATTATTAACTTTTATTTTTCATTTAAAATAAATTTTGTCGATATTTTAACCAATTGCCCCATTTTAGCTATTTTTTCACCCAAGTTTAAAATTATTGTAGTTAACGCAAACTACCGACAAAACTCAATCAATAACTTAACTAATTTTTTATCTGGTATTTACCATTTTTTCCCAAATATCATCATAGATTAATAATAAAACAATATGACTATAAATATAAGTATATGGTACAATTTTTTCTCTCAATATTAAAGGGTTATTATTAATGATACCAAAAAATATATAAATAAATAGTAACAATTATTATACATG
>JAHLWT010000098.1 GCA_019057775.1 Promethearchaeota archaeon | reverse complement strand
GATATATTACATTATCAATAATATCAGGTGTTTTTTTTCGAAATTTGTTTGGATCGGCTAATTTATCTGTTAAATTACTTCAAATAAATCCCATCATGCCATTAACAAGACAGACTTTCATAATATCATTTACATGTTAATTTGAATTTTTACGATTGATGCAGTTATAAATTTTTTAATAGATTTAAGATATTGAAAGTTTGGTTTCTAATGTTTTTTTTAACTAAATTAATATTGTTTAATATAAATATTTATTTTAAGGATCCATTATAGAATGCCCCTTTTTTACAGCATTGCGAATTTCAAGCGAAAATGAAAATTCTAACTTTTTTTAGTAGAGACTAATCTCACATCTAATTGCGACACTTCATCGATGAACGCGGATTATTTCTTAATACCTTGGATAAAAGATTTTTATAAAGATTAATTTTTTAATATTTTTATTGTCTTTTCATATAGGTCCTTTAAATCTCTAGTTTTAAATATTATTGTATTTTTTGGTCTTTTTACTATATCACTAGCAATAACTGGACATTTAAAATGAAGCGCTTCGCGTATTGAAACTGAATCCCCATCAGTATTAGTTGGTCTGACAAGTAAATCCGCTTTTTTGAAAATTGGCCAAATTTCTTTTTGACCTGTTATAAAAATAAAATTGTTTTTAATATCTAAGTCTTCTAATTTCTTTTTCATCTCCTTAAAATATGTGGAGTTTTTGTTTTTATTAGCAAGGGCAAATAAAAATCCAAGATTAGGAAAAATTTTTTTTAATTTGTGAGTTAAGTTTATGCATATATCAAGTCCATATAAATCCTGGTTTTTAAAAAAAACTAGAGCATATGCGTTTGCTATAATAATTGGTTTTTTTGCTGTAAGAAAAGATAGTAGTTCATCATCATATGTTTTTATGATTTTGTTTTCTTCTTCCAAAGGTGGGGGTAAAAATGCATGTTTTACTCGGATTTTCTTATTATTAATTTTAAATAAATATCTGAGATATTTCTTATAATCTGGATTAACAACTATAATATATTTCGTTTGCTTTAACATATGTTTGATTAAGAATTTTAAAAAAAAATTGGATGAATAATATTGTTCAAGAAAGGATCTGATGCTATGAAAAAATATGGAAAAATCATGAATCCTAAAATAAGATAATGTATACAACATTAATTTAATTCTTAATTTATTGCTATGACAAATAAAAATCTTTTTTTCTTTTGTAAGAATTTGTTTTATGAACCAAAATATAGAACTTTTCCAGTAGGTAATATTTTTTACATCAATAAATTGATCTTTCTTTCTTAATTTTGATAATCTGTATAGATATACCGAAATACCACCCAGAGGAGGGGGAAGTGTTCCTATATGAACTTTTGTTGTCAAATAGACCACGGGCATATTTTATGTATCATAATTATTTAAAAAATTTATCTATTTTTAAAAATGCTAAATTTTTGTAAAATTTTTTTAATCTCCTCATATCTTCATTACTAGAAGATTTTGTGAGAATTATATTAATTCATAAAATATTGTTAGAATTAAATTTGATATATCAAAATTCTCGATAATATACCTAGATTATAATAATTATAGCGACGATAAATTTATTAAATTTTAGTTGATAATATTTTTTCTAATATAACTATAATATGTTTACACCCAATTAAGAATATTTGAATTATTGCAATCAAAAATTTTGATGTGAAACCTAATTTTTTTGTTCTTTTAATCCTATTAAAATAAGTTGTAATTAATAATATCTTTTCATCAAAATAGAGATATTTTAATTTTAAGACTTTGAATATCGAGATTTTTTTTCCTTCAAGATTTAATAAAATCTTTTTTTTCAAACTTAATTTTGCTCTTTCTATTAACACTTCTTCCTTATATTTTTTATGCTTAGAACTAATATATTTATGTCTTAGATAGCTTTTAATTGGTGAAATACTTCTTAATAAACTGGATTCTTCTTTTCTATAATAGCATAGAATTTCTTTAGTTATGAAAATTGAATTATTTCGATATTCTAAGATTCTCAACCAATAATCAAAATCTTCTATTCCTACTGCTAACGGATTATCATCTAAATAACCGATTTTATCTATAATTAACTTTTTAAATAGAACTGTAGAATTCACTATTATATTGTAATCTAACAATTTATCATATGAGACAAATTTATCCTTTTGATTATTGGTGTTTCCAATATAATGGAATTTATTATTAAAAATAATGGCATTGGTGGCAATAAGAAGTACTTTTTTTTTTTGCGTAATAATTTCAATCTGACGTTTCAATTTATTATGAAACCATATATCATCAGAATCTAAAAAGGCAATATATTCACCATTTGCATTTTTTAATCCCGTATTTCTTGCAACAGCCGGTAAACCACTATGTTCCTGCCATATATATTTTATTCTATTATCATTAAAAGTCTCTATTACTTCTTTAGTATTATCTTTCGAACCATCATCTACAATTATTAACTCAAAATTCGTATATGTCTGATTTAAAACAGATTTCATCGCAAATTTTAATCTACCTGCCCTATTATAAGTTGGAATAATTACAGTTATTAATTTATCTTTCAAAATTAATCCTTAAAAGTATTTATATAACCCATATTTTGTTTAAACTATGTCATTCTTTGTAATAATCTTTTTTTATTTTTCAAATTCAGTTTTTTATCAAGCAATTAAATATATCCTTTTTTACTAATTTATATATGATTACTCTAAATTAGTTTTCCGACTCTAAAAGCGCAGATTTCGAATTCTTTTTCTAATTAATATCTTCAAACCCTCGGAACTATAACACAGACAAAATTCAATCTTGTATGGATTTACTATCGTTAAATTTTCAAAAAAAAGTTTTTAATACTTTTTAAATTAGATAAGATAATGCTTCTTCATAATTAAATTAATTTAACTAAGAATTTTTAAAATGAAAATTTTAGATTGTACAATTAGGGATGGGGGGTATCTAAATAATTGGAAATTTGAAGATAAAGTAGTTAGAGAGGTTTATCGGTCAGTTTCAAAATCGGGAGTAGATATAATTGAAATAGGCTTTAAATCCAATAAAAACTCTTTTAAAAAAGCAGAATTTGGGCCATGGAGATATATTGAAGAATCAAAATTGAGAGAGGTAATAATGGGAATTCAAGGTATTATGATTTCAGCAATGATAAATTATAATGAATTTGATATTAAGATTCTAGATAATAAAGAGGATAGTCTAATTGATTTAATAAGAGTCGCAGTTCATAAAAATCAAGTTAGAGATGCTTTAGAATTAACAGACACTATTAGATCAAAAGGTTATAAAACTTCTATTCAGTTAATGGGATATTCAACTTATACAAAAGATGAACAAGAAAAAGTTATTGACTTATTGGAAAAATATAAAGTAAATTATGCTTATATTGCTGATAGTTATGGTTCTATTTTGCCTTTTCAAATCTCACAATTATGTAAATCCTTATTAGAAGTCACTTCTTTGAAAGTAGGTTTTCATCCCCATAATAATTTGCAAATGGGATTAGCCAACGCATTAGAAGCAATTAATTCTGGAATTCATATTATTGATGGTACTATATATGGAATGGGAAGAGGTGCTGGAAACCTTCCTATTGAGTCTCTTATATCTTATTTACAAATACAGGGATCGGAAAAATATAATGTTATTCCAATTTTGCACTTAATTGATAAGTATTTCGTAGATTTTCGTCAGAAATATAGATGGGGTCATCAATTACCCTATATGCTTTCGGGTTTATTTGATTGTCATCCAAATTATCCAAAAAAATTAGTAGAGTTACATGAGTACACAATAGAGGATATTTGGAAAGCTTTAGAAGGGTTAAAAGGTTTAAATCCAATTGGTTTCAATAAAGAATTACTTGATAAAATAATTAAATATGGTTTGATAGGAAACGAAAAAATTTCAATTAGAAATGAGTCTGAACTTGATGTTATACAAGTAGATTGTAAACCAACCTACATTAATAGACATAAAGATCAAGATTTTTTAATACTTGCTAATGGACCAACTTTAAAAAATAATAAGAAAAAAATTGATTCTTTCATTGAAAAATATAAACCTATCATTTTGGGGGCAAATTATATTGCTGACCTTTTTGTACCAGATTACCATGCGTTTAATAACAAAAGAAGATTTGAAAATTATATATCAACTGTAAATAAAAGATCGAAACTTTTACTCAGTAATTATTTCTCAGAAGATTTTATAAATAAGCTTACTCAAAGAAATTATGAAAAGCTATGTTTTAGTAATACATTAACCGACTTTGATATCAAAGAGGGTTTTATTCTTTCTAGTTGCAAAACTATATCTGTTCTACTATTAGGGGTTGCAATTGTTATGGGTGCCAAAAGGATATTCACCGTTGGTATGGATGGATACATCGATAAGGGATCCTTAAATGAAATCCATTTCTATAATGAAAACGATGATCCAAGAGACTTTAATATTTATATAGAAAAACACCAGTGGATGGTCCGTTTTATTGAACAGATTAATAATTATCTAATTAAGAGAAGTAAGGAGGGTATTCATATATTGACGCCTTCGGGTTTTAAAAAATATTATAAAAGCATCGAAAATTATATTTAATGTGAATTAAAATGAAAATAATTTGCGTTATACCTGCTCGTTATAAATCAAGTAGATTTCCGGGAAAACCTCTAGAGGATATTTGTGGAAAACCCATGATCTGGTGGGTTTATCAACAAGCGGAGAAAGTAAAAAGAATTGATGAAATATATATTGCCACAGATGATAATCGTATTGAGAAAGCATGTAATGACCTTAATATGAATGTTATAAGGACTTCAGACAAGCATCGTACAGGAACAGATCGAGTAGGTGAGGTTGCTAGAAAAATAGAAGCTGATCTGTATGTAAATGTTCAAGGAGATGAACCTTTAATTCAAGCAGAAACAATTGAAAAAGCAATCCAACCATTTGATAAAAAAATGAATAATATTAAAGTAACGAATTGTATGACTGAAATTAAAGAAATGGCAGATTTAATAGACGCAACTGTCCCTAAGGTTGTTGTAAATAAACAAAACAAAGCAATCTTTCTTTCACGATTACCAATTCCATATCCTAAAAGTAGAAAAGGATTAAAATATTATAAACAAGTTTGTGTGTATGTCTTTACTCCAGAAGCTTTAGAAAAATTTTGTGAATTAAGTGAAAAAGGACCTGCGGAAGAAGCCGAGGATATTGAGCTTTTAAGATTCGTTGAAAATGATATAGCTGTGGAGATGGTAGAAGTAGAACAAGATACTATTGGTGTAGATACGCCAAACGATTTAGAGATGGTCAGACAAATTATAGAAAAACAGATGAGAGTGAAAAAGTGAAAAAAATTGTCTGTTTTGGCGAGTTAATGCTCAGAATTACTCCATGGGAAAAAACTGAACGCCTATTTCAAACGAACAAATTTCGAATAGAACCAGCGGGAAGTGAATCAAATGTTGCAGTTAATTTAGCAAATTTAGGATTAAAATCTATTTTTTTGTCTTCTATTCCTAAGAACGAATTAGGATTAATTATTACCAGATATTTAAGTAAATATGGCGTAGATACTTCCTTTTTACGAAAGAAAGAAAATACAAGACTGGGGACTTTCTGGAATGAAAATGGCGTTGATCTTCGAGCATCATATGTAATATATGACAGAGAGAATTCAGCTTTTTCAATTACTAAATTGGATGAATATGAATGGGATAATATTCGAAAGGAATGTGGATGGTTTCATACATCTGGAATCTCACCAGCATTAACAAGAGAAATATATGAGATTTTGAAAAATAAATTAGTAGATTTTGCTCAAAATGAGATACCTATTTCTATCGACTTAAATTATCGAGGAAAATTATGGAAATGGATTCCTGGAGAAAAAAATTCTCAAATTCCTAAATTAATGGAGGAACTCTGTTCAAAGGCACATTTAATCTGTGGAAATGAGGAAGATTTTCAACTAAGTCTTGGTATAGACTCCAGTAATAACTCCAAAAATATAATAGAGCGTTACAGTTCAATAGCAACCCAAGTTTTTAAAAAAATGCCAAATGTTCAATATATTGCTGTTAGTTTCAGGAAATCTATATCAGCGAGCGTAAATGATTGGAGCGGGTTACTTTTTACAAACGAGGAAAATGAATTAAAAATTCTCAAAAGTATAGATTATCATTTACCTAATATTGTTGATCGCGTGGGTGCTGGAGATAGCTTTTGTGCAGGAATTATTTATGGTCTTATGAAAAAGAAGGATGATCTCCAATACATAATTGATTTTGCCGTTACTTATTCAGCACTGAAACACACTGTAAGAGGAGATGTATCCGAATTTTCTGTTGAAGATGTAGAAAAAACTATGCAAACACAAGGTTCAGGTAAGATAATCCGATAAAAGTATCAAATAAATTTATTATCTATTATTCCTTATTTTTAGCTATAATACCATGTTTAAATAATGTTGATGTTTAATGAGTAGAAAAGCGATAGTGACTGGAGGTGCAGGATTCATAGGTTCATATTTATCCAGAAGATTAATAGAAAACGGGTGGGAAGTAATCGTGATAGATAACCTTAGCACAGGATTTAAGGAAAATATTCCCAAAGAAGCAGAGTTTTTAGAATTAGACCTCTCAAGAGATAATTTTCTGAGAAATCTACCTGAGAATGGTGTAGATACCGTTTTTCATTTAGCCGCACAATCATCAGGAGAAATTTCTTTTGATGATCCTGCATACGATCTAAAAACCAATGGTTTAAGTACTGTTTTATTATCAAAGTGGTGTATAGAAAGAAAAGTTAGAAGATTTATTTACACGAGTTCCATGTCAATTTATGGTACTGTTAAAAATCCTCCAGTTTTAGAAAATTTTGTTCCTAAACCTAAATCATTTTATGGGATTGGAAAGTTTACTTCAGAAAATTATCTTCGGGTTTATGGTTCGAAAGGACTGGATTATACAATTCTACGTCTCTTCAATGTATACGGTCCTGGACAAAGTTTAGAGAACTTAAGACAAGGTATGGTTAGTATATTTATGTCCTTTGTATTAAATGATAAGGAAATATTAGTAAAAGGTTCAAAAGATAGATTTCGGGATTTTGTTTACATAAATGATGTTATTGATGCATTATTATTAGTAGTTGATAATCCTAAAGCTTCTGGTAAAGTCTACAATGTTGGAACAGGTAAAAAAACTCATGTTCATAAATTAATTAAATCAATTATAGAAGCATTCGGAAAAGATCCAGATAAATACCCAATTACTTATACAGCGGGTACACCAGGAGATCAATTTGGTATATTTTCCGATTCTTCCAAAATAAGAAAACAATTAGGATGGGCCCCCAAAATCGATTTTAAAGAAGGTCTTCAGAGAATGGTCGATTGGGCTAAAAATAATACAGGATAATGTAATTTATGTTGAAAAAAATAATACTAATTGAAAATAAAATATCCCTAAAGAAAGATATTGAAGAAGAAAGATTATCTAAATTTTATTATATTCATACAGATAATAATAGTAATATTGAAAATTACTTACGGAAAAAATGTAATAAAAAAATTAAATTATCCGTTTTTAAAAAAAAATATGGAAATGATTTTATTGAACAATATATTGATTTTATTGGTAGATTAAGTCAGAAATATCATTCGTTTTATTGGTGGGCAAATTCCATATCTGAAAAAAATACATTCTTGTCAGATTTACATAAAAATATCTATTATTGTCTAATGATTACAAATATTATCTTAAAAGAAAACTTTCCAAATATTCTGATCTTTTCTGAGAATAAAAATATTAATAAAGTTATTAAAAATTTTTGTAAAAAAAAAAAATCTCATTGGAAATAATTAAGAGTTATAATAAAAATAATAAAGATTCATTTTATACAAAATTATTAGATTATATTAAGTATTTTACAAATTTCATCATAAAAGAAATTAAAAAAAAAAAAATTGCTAAAGCCAATATTAACAAAAAAGTTATTCAAAAAAAAAAAAAGTCCAAAAAAAAAGGATACTATGTATTAAGGACTTGGTTTGATGAAAGAACGATAAAAACATTAAAAAACTTAAAAGATCCATACTTTGGAGTTCTTCTAAAATATTTGGTAAAAAAAAATAAATCGGTTATACTTCTTGCAGGAATATTAGGAAACTACTCCACACTTGTTAAAAAAATTGACCCAGTTAAGAATGAAAATCTCATAATAATTCCAGAGAATTATTTTTCTAAAATAAGAGATTATTTTTTAAGTATTTTTCTTACTATTTTTTTAAAATTTAAGATGAAAACTCCTATTTTTTTCTGCGGTATTGAGGTATCCCCCCTCATTTTGGATGAGTTTAATAAGTATCATCCCTTTAAAGTAATAGAAAATATCCTTTGTGGGATTTATATAAAAAGATTGGCATCTGCTCTCGATATAGAATATTTTTTATATACATTTGAAAATCATTCATGGGAAAAAATGACCATATGTTATCTAAGAAAAGTATCTCCTAAAACAAAGATTATAGGCTATCAACATGCGCGAGTTATGAAGTCTCTATTAAATTATTATCCAAGCAAATACGAAAGAGGATTACTTCCTCTACCAGATAAAATAATCACTGTCGGAAATCATCCTAAGAGGATTTTAAAAAAATATGGGTGCTACAATGATGGACTTATTCTACCAGGTTGTGCTCTTAGATATGAATATTTGTATAGAGATTCCATTTTAACTCGAAACTTCTCAAAAAAAATATTAGTACCATTAACTATTTCAATTGAAGAATCTGTTGAAATTATAAATTTTGTTCAAGAAGGGGTTAAAGAAACTGAATATATCCCCATATATCGATGCCATCCTGTTGTTTCATTTGATTCAATTAAAGCAAAATTTGATAATAATATTAAAGGAAAATATGAAGTTTCTTTGGATAATAGTTTAATTAAAGATTTAAAGAATTGTGGCCAATTAATTTATACAGTTACAACAGTTTGCATGGAAGCACTCATGTTAGGTTTACCTGTGATCCATATTGATTTAAAGGAACCAATCAATGGAGATCCCCTTTTTGAATGTGATTTCCTTAGATGGGTTGTGAAAAAACCCAAAGAAATAAGTAAAGTATTAGATGAAATAAAAAACCAAAATGATGAGCAGTTTCTTTCTCAGCAAAAAGCTGCACGAGACTATTTAAAAGAATATTTTAAAGAAGTTAATGATGAAAATCTTGAGGTATTTCTTTAAAATTAATATTTCTTTTGTCACTTCCCATAATCAATAGCTTTTTTGAAATCAGCTATTATTTGATATGGTCTTTTATAAAAATAAAATATTATCTCCAATAACTTAAATTTAAAAAAACAATTATAAATTTAATAATAAAATAGAGATTGTTCAAAAGGATGCTAAGAAGAATTAATAATATTTTTGTAAAAATTACTGGTTATGAATTTTAAAAAAAAAAATTAATAAAATTTTCTGGCAAGAAGAACAATTAATACCTCAAACCATATATGAAAAGGAAAGTGATTTTCATAAATTATATGAACATGCTCAAAAAGTCACAAAAATGAAAGATACAGATAATCCATTAAGACGGCAGAGACATTATACTCTAAACCACCTATTTAAATGTGCAGATATAAAGAATGGTATAATGGTTTTTGACGATTATGGTTGTATGCAGTTTCCAGGAGCAAAAAAAGCAATTGATAATTATCTTAAAACAATAAGAAAGGCATTCTTTGTACCTCTTCCCTCAGGATAATCATTTTTAGTGAAGATTTAAATTATTAAATTAGATCTTTTAAGAAAGAAATATCTAATTTTGGTTTAATAAATTTGTCAAATAAACTAATATCAAATATTTCCTCATTTCTTAAAATAGTCTTTAGTTCTTCTTCATTTTTTGCAACTGGTACCCCTTCTATTGAACCATCGAAAGGAGGGACTATTTCCTCATTGTGTATGTTTTTATTATTTTCAGATGGTTCGAAAACAATATAATTTACACCATAATACACAGCTTCAAGTAAAACAGTTGAACTGGGTCCAATAACTAAAGTAGAGTTCTTTAAGGAATCCACTAAACTTTCATTATCTATTCTAAAAAAATTAATATTAATATATTTTAAGTACCATCTTGGATTTTCACTTGGATGAGGTCTAAATCTCACATTTTTAACATTTAAATCTTTTAATACCTTTTCAATCTTGTATAAATATAGGAGGGTATTGAATTTATTATAAGCATAGTTTTTTTTTCCTCTTTGTAATGCTCCAGGTATACCTTTAGTTAAAATAAGAATATTTTTAAGATCGAATCGTAAATTTTTTTGCTTAAAATTATTATAGTAAGGATGACCTGCAACAATAATTTTTTTTTCTTCGAAACCATACTTAATGTAAAATTGTTTTATTAATTCTCCCCAAACAATTAAATAGTCTGTTCTATTATCGTCTATTTTATTGTATCTGCCTGGAAGACCATGCAGAAATATAAAAGAGGGAATCTTTAAATCACGGAATATTTTAATATGAAGATTCTCAAAGAGAGGTACATCGTATGGCACAAATAAAGCACGAATATCATATTTAGAATAAAAATTTTTCAATTTATGTTGGTATAATTTAGTATAATTAAGAAATGTGCTTGAGATTAATTGATTAAAATTTGCTCTATTCAAAAATCGCTTAATGTTTTCTGTTTGTTTGAGTAAGGCAAAATTTGCAAGTATAGTGTTTCTGATACTCCCTGAAGAAGTCCAAATTGGGCTAATTACATTAAATCCTAATTTAACAATATCATTATTAAGACCGAAGTAAGTTTTTGAAAGTAAAATCTTATCTTTTTGTTTACCCGTGATTGAATTAATGAAGATCTTCATTTTGAGTAGAAATTTTTTAATCATAAATTGTTTTAAAAAAATACTAAAATTAAAATTATTTGAAGATCTTTTATCCCTGGGATTTCGAAAATATTCTCCATAATTATACAGAGTTTTAGATAAATCAAAATAGATCATATCCATTAATTCTTCGTCTTTTATAATCTCCTTTTCTATAAAATTCATAAGAGAAAAATTATTCATCAGTCTATAAGAAGAAACTGAATCATATAAAATTTCTTATGAAATAGAGTAAAATAGCATTAAAAAGGAATAATAAAAGATTTCCAACATTACACCTTACTTCAAGAATATGCATTTTTCTATCCATATTACAAATTATTTCCTCATTTATTTCTGTTCGAGTGTAACCAAATTTAGCCTTATATATTTCTTCCATTTCTTCTAGAGTTTGCAAATTTCGGTCAGTATATTCTTTACCAAACTCACCTTTCCATAAATTTATCCGTTCGTTGTTTTTTTTAATTACATTCACCAAATCAAAATAATATTTTCAGATTAAATTAATAATTTTTAAGCAGAAATAAAAATCTAATCTTCCAAGAATCTTAAATTCAATTTTTTTAATATTTAATGATATACATGAATTAAGCTTAAAATAAAACTTATAATAATCAATAAAATAATTATTTTGGCAAAATAAAAAGAAAACATGAGGTTTTTGTTATATATATTATACAATTTAAGAGGGAAAATTATTAAATTTTAAATAATAACATTAAATGTGGATATACTGAAGAAATTATGAAAGTTCAAAAAGTTGGAATCATTATTCAAGCACGAATGGGTTCTACAAGACTTCCAGGAAAGGTTTTGAAATTTTTAGATAAAGATGAAAAAGTTCTTGATATTTTGATAAAAAGGATGAAGATGTGTAAACGAGTAGATGAAATAATAATTGCAACGACTCCTGATAAACAAAATTCTTTAATTATTGAAGTAGCCAAAACTCATAATGTATCTTATTTCATTGGAAGTGAGAAAAATGTGTTAGAAAGATATTACAAGTGTGCTAAAGAAAATACCATTGATGTAGTTATAAGGATTACTTCAGATTGTCCTTTTGTTGATCCAAAAATAGTTGATGATATGATTGATTTTTATCTACATAATAATTATGATTATGTTAGAAATGTTGATCAATCTACTAATTTTGCAAGAGG
>JAHLWT010000097.1 GCA_019057775.1 Promethearchaeota archaeon | reverse complement strand
TCTAAGCGCCTATGAGTAAAAACTTAAATTTAATGATCACCTAAAAGGTGTTATAGCCAATTTTGACAAATTGACTTTTTAAAGCTCCACAAACAGGGCAATGCCAGTTTTCTGGAATTTCTTCAAACGGTGTGCCTGGGGTAATGCCACTATCAGGATCTCCTTTAATAGGGTTATATACATAACCGCAGATTTGACATTTCCACTTTCCACCCAATTCTTCACTTGTTTTAGAGACAGATTGTTGAGGGGTGTCTTTCTTATCCTCAATTTCAATCTCAACTCTGGGAAGTTCAAACAAGTTTGGCATAGCATGCACATATTGCTTTAAAATAAACCTCGAAATGACAATTCTCTGGATCTCTGAAGTTCCTTCATATATTTGGAACAATTTTGCATCTCTAAATAATTTTTCAACGGGATAAGTCCTTATGTATCCATAACCACCAAATAATTGAATAGCCTCAGTGGTTGTCTCCATTGCGACATCGGATGCGAAAGCTTTAGCAATAGATGACGTTAAATTATTATTTAATCCCTGATCTCCTTCCCAAGCCGCTTTATAAGTTAATAACCGAGCTGCTTCGATGTCTTTATACATGTTTGCAATCTTAAATTGGATTGCTTGATATCTTGCGATTGGCCTCCCGAAGGTTTCTCTTTTTAAGGCATAGTCAATAGAATATTCCATTGCTGATCTAGCACACCCTATAGCAAAAGCGGCTACTGCAGGTCTAGTATTTTGGAATGTTTGCATAGCTACAATAAATCCTCTCCCAGGACGGGCAAGCACGTTTTCCTTTGGTATATGTACATCTTTTAATACAATAGAGCAGGTATTAGATGCTCTCTGTCCTAATTTAGGAATATGTTTTCCAGTAGAGACTCCTTTTAAATTCGCTGGTACTATAAATCCTGCAATTCCTCTGTGTTTCTTAGTAGGATCTACGGTAGCAAATAATGATATGTAATCAGCATAGCCGGCATTGGTAATCCAATATTTCGTTCCATTAAGAATGTATCCATCTCCATCCTTTTCAGCTCGACATTGCATACCAGCAACATCCGAACCCATCCCTGGCTCAGAAGTAGCAAATGCGATTAACTTGAAATTCTTTGTAATATCAGTTAACACTCTTTGTTTTTGTTCATCATTTCCACCAAGAATAATAGGGCCTGAACCCAGATCATTATCGAATATGGAAGTTGCGATTCCAGGGCAAGCTGCAGCTATCTCTTCAACGACAATCACAGATTCCATAATACCGTATCCTTGCCCTCCATATTCTTTTGGAATAGATAAGTTTGTTAATCCCGCTTCCCACGCTTTTTTGATGACTTCCATTGGCATGACTTCTGCTTCATCATAGCTTGCAGATACAGGTAAGATTTCCTTTATAGCAAATTCTCGAGCTTTTTTCTGTAAAATTTTTTGATCTTCCGTTAAATTAAAATCCATTTTATATCTAACCCATTTTTTCAATTAATTTATCTACAATTCCTTTAAAATCTAATTCATTTGGTCTTGGTACAAATTTAATTTCTATTTTATCATCAATTACATCAATTCCAGCTGCTTCTAACTCCTTTATTATTTCCTTAACAGCGCCACCACCCCATCCATAAGACCCGAATGCTAATCCGATCTTGTTGATTGGTTTAAGCCCTTTTTGATAACTCAAATATTCCGCAACAAGAGGATATAGTCCATTATTTAATGTAGGACTTCCCACTAAGATTGCTTTAGCTTTCATTGCTTCCGTTATAACATCTGAATAATCAGCATTTGTTAATCTGAATCGTTTAACTGGAATCCCTCTGTGACTTATTTCACTTGATAAGGCTTTTGCAATTTTTTCAGTACTACCCCACATTGAATCATACACTATTAGTACACTATTCTTCTCAATCTCTCCTACACACCATTTTTTATACTTTTCGATTATTTCTCCAATATGAGAACGCCAACATACACCATGAGCGGGACACACTACTTGAATGGGTAATGCTCCAACAACAGGAAGAGTTTTAGCAATGAGTTTCGATAGATGCATCAAAATATTGGCATAATACTTTTCCGCTTCCCACATTATCTCAGAAAGATCGTTTTCATCATCCCAAATCTTACTAGTAGCAATATGTTGACCAAATGCATCACTTGAGAATAAAACGTTCTTACCGTTATCATCAGTCATAAAAGAAACCATAGAATCTGGCCAATGAATCATTGGGATAGGAACAAAGGAAAACTTTTTACCATTACCAATATCTAGTGTATCTCCTTGCTTTACAGCTCGAATATTATTAAATATTTCTTGTTCTACCTCTCTATGATAGTGTTGTTCAAGAATTTTTACTCCATTAGGAGAAGCAATAATTTCGATATTTGGAAGGTGTTTTAAAATTAAAGGAAAAGATCCAGAATGATCGGGTTCCACATGATTTACAATTAAATAATCGATTTCTTTAGGATCACATACTTCTTTTATATTTTTAATGAAATAATCAAAGTAAGGTCGTTTCACTGTATCTATTAATACTGTTTTTTCACCTTTAACTATATATGCATTATAAGAACTGCCTCTATGAGTGGTGTAGCCATGGAAATTTCTTACTTCAAAATCAATATATCCCACAAAAAAAATGTTATCCATTATTTCTAAATGAGTAATTATATTTTCACCTTTTTACATTGGATTCAATAGCTATTTTTTAATAGTAATTAAAATCAAGTTAAAAATTTATATTCTATTTATTATAAAATTTGTCAGAAATTGTTCAATTAAAAAAAAGTTGAAAGTAAATTATTTTGGTTCTTATTCAATTTTCTCAAACATATCTTTTCCTACACCACAAACGGGGCAAGTCCAATCGTCTGGTAAATCTTCAAATTTAGTACCTTCAGCATCTTCGTCATAAACATACCCGCAAGCAGTACATTCCCATTTCATTTTTGTATGCACCTTTATAATTTGGTTATTCTATGGATTGAAATTGAAAGTATATTAAATATATTAATTTAATATTTTATAAATTGTTCTCATCAATTAAAAAAAGATTTAGGTTAACATTAAATGAAAAAAAAGAACTTGTTAGTTAAGTTAGCTATAAATTAAGCTCTATAATTTTGTCTTGGTTTATTTTTGCCTTATCTGGAGTTAAAGTATAAAATTTCCAAAAGATTATCACCGCAATGAACATAAATACTGCGGGTATTAAACCAAAATGGACATGTACTCCCCAAATTGCTGAGGATGGTTGGTCTATAAGGTCTCCTCCTGGTACATATCCAGTGAGTGTTTGTACTGTTGCGAATACAATAGCTTGTACTAAAATTGCTAATCGTCCAAAAAATTGTAAAAATCCATTAAAAACCCCTTCTTGACGTTTATGAGTAGTAGCAACTGATTCATCAATAACATCTCCTAAAACTGGTGCTAACATCGTCCAAAATCCCCCAAGACCAAAACCCCAGAGAACAAGTACAAAAAATGCAACCCAAACACTATTAAGAAATATGAAAGGGATTGTGAATGTAGCCAATAGAATACTAGTAATCAACATGACTTTCTTATTATCGTTAGTTCTTTTGGCGATATAAGCCCATAGTGGTGAAGAAATTAGTGCGCCAATAAGGAAGCCAGCAGAGAGTAATGTTTGAATGCCCACCTCTTCGACAAGTATATATTCAACAAAGAACGGGATAGAGGCTTGAAAACATATTACAAGTGATCTGTAAAGTGTATATGTGATTATGAAAAACAGGAAAGTTTTTTGTTTTAGTGATAACTTAAGGGTTTTAAAGAATGGTGTCCTCTCTTCAACGTCATATTTCTCTAGGTATCGGTCGATAGTTATTTGATCTTCTCGACAACCAGGGATTGAAAGCATTAGGACTACTAATCAATAATTACCACTAGCCCTGCATTAATTACAAATGTAGCAGCGTTATCACGAGCAATTATCATTGGTGGCACTAAAGCTCCGAGTGCAACTCCAATTATGCCAACTGGGGTTTGTATTCCTGTAGCTTTTCTGCGTTCATCTAATGAGCGAAATTTATCAGGAAAAAGTGAGGAAAAATTTACAAAAAATATTGAATTAAAAGTATCAAATATAGCTGTAGAGGTTATAAACCAAATGAAAAAAATCCAAGCTCCTGATTGAGGATCTACATCTGGAGGGGTAAAGACAAGCACGTAACTTAATATATACGCAACACCACCAATCATTATCCATGGAAACCTTCGCCCCCCATTTTCTTGTGAATTTGAAAGGTTTATTTGTTAAATAACCTACTAAAGGGTCATTCACAGCATTCCATATTGCATATACTACGACCGCTAATCCAATAATTAGTGGATCGACACCAATTGTTCTTACATAAAAATAAAATAGCCATGCAGTAAACGCCATCTCCATAAATTCCGTTAAGAATTTTCCAAACCCATATGAAGCCATATTCAGCTTTGAATGTTCAATTGCGGTCCTTTCTCCCATATAAAATCACGATTTTTCTAAATTAAATTAATTGAATTAGATAGGAATTAGATGTTTCTATTTTTATATATAATGTTTTTTTAAAAAATAGATTGAGTTCAATTTTTTCCATGAATTACTTTTTTAATAAAGAAATTTTTTGAAGAACGGCATTTGGGGCACCTATAATCATCACTAATTTCAACAAATGATACTTCTTGTTCCTCATCTATATAAATATAGTTACATCTTTTACACCTAAAGGTTGGCATGGATTTCCCTCAATCTATTGATTAGATAGGTTACTTTATTTTTTTTTTTTAAATCCCTTTTTATTTTGACCACATTTACATTTAAAATCTTCTGGTAGATTTTTAAAGAGAGTTTCTTTAGTAGACTCATCATATTCGGCACCGCAATTAATACAAATGAAACTATACAATTCAAGTAATCTCTTTAATTCTTCCCTATCTACATCCTGTTCCATTTTGCTATACACAAAAGATTGAGCCTGATTATCCCCAAATAAGATAGCTCCTTTAAGTTTATTATCTTTTAAAATAATTTTTTGATAGCAACAATCTTTCTCATCAGCTTTTTTTAAAATTTCCCACCCACCTCTCTCTTCTTTTGAAGGATCAATTATCCCTATTGACGTTAATTCTAATCCTATTATTTTAAGACTATTTTTAGGTGTAGTTCCTTTATATTCAACTTTTTTTAATCCTAGAGCCGATGCAGCTACAATTTTGGATTGTTCAATACAAGCGGGTATTATTCCCCAAATTTGGTTTTTATATTGGACGCAATCACCTACGGCATAAATATCCTTTTCGCTTGTTTCTAAAAATTCGTTTACAATTATTCCTTTTTCTATTTCAATATTACCACTTTTCGCAAGAAGAGTAGTGGGACGAATTCCTGCTTGGATAAGAACAATTTCTGCCTCTAAAATACGTCCATCTTTTAATTTGATACCAGTTACTCTCCCGTTTCCTATGATCTCCTCAGTAACAGCGCTTAATACTACTTTGATACCTCTATTTTCAATTTCTGTTTTTAACATAGTTCCACATTCTTCATCTAGCTGTCGGGGTAATAACCGGGGGAAAAATTCAACAACAGTTGTATCTAAATTACTCTCTTTTATTTGGTTTGCTAGCTCTAAACCTAATAATCCACCTCCAATAATAATAGCTTTTTTTACTTCATTACTTTCTATGAAAACCTTAATTGCTAGTGCATCATCTATAGAACGCAGAGTAAAAACACCCATTTTATTATCTCTCAATTTTATAGCATTATTAATAGGTGGTATATTTGGAGTGCTGCCTAAAGCAAGTATTAATTTATCATAAGTGACGGGCTTAGTCATTCCATCGAAATAAAGAACTTTATTTTCGGTATCAAGTTTTATCGCTTTTTTATTTAAAAAAAGTTTTAGATTTTTATTTCTGTACCAGTCTTCTTTAAAAACAATTAAATCATCAACTTTAGTTTTTCCCGGAATCAACTCAGGTAAATTAATCCTAGAATAATACGGATAAGCTTCTTGAGTATAAATTTCTATTTCTGCATCATCATTAAGAGAGCGAATATTTTGAGCTGAAAATGTTCCAGCGACATTATTTCCGATGATTACTATTTTCATATTTTTAATAGTTTTTTCATCCTATTTTAAAGTTTTTCTTATGGAATCAAAAATAGTGATGGAATCATCTTTTGAACATGTTCATCCTCAAAATTATATATTCACTTCCATTTTTTTTATTTATGACTGAAGCAAAACAAAATATAGTCAATAGGAAAATTATTAAAATTGATGAAGATCTTTGTACGGGGTGCGGTAATTGTGTTGTAGATTGCGCCGAAGCCGCATTACAGATAATAGACGGAAAGGCAAAAGTAGTTAATGAAGTTTTCTGTGATGGACTCGGTGCGTGTATTTCTGGTTGTCCTGAAGGAGCACTTGAAATAATTGAACGAGAAGCATTAGAATTTGATGAGGAAGCTGTTGAAATTCGTTTAGAAGCTTTAAAAGCACAAGAAGAAGAGAAACAAATCACACATATTGAACCTGGTAATGTTGCCTGTGGTTGCCCTGGCTCTCGTACAATGACATTTGATGAAATATCGAACGAAGCAGAACAAATAACAAGTGGAAAAGTGCAATCTCAATTACGCCAATGGCCTATTCAAATGCATTTAATCTCTCCTACAACACCTTACTTTCAAGGAGCAGATGTTCTACTTTCTGCTGACTGTGTAGCCCACTCTCTTGGTGGTTTTCACCCAGAATACTTAAAGGGAAAATCAGTAGGAATTGCCTGTCCTAAATTAGATCAAGGACAAGATATTTACGTTGAAAAGATACGTTCATGGATCGATGATGCAAAGATTAATACCCTTACAGTTTTAACCATGCAAGTTCCTTGTTGTTCTGGACTTGTTTATCTCGCTAAGCAAGGAGCTGCTAAAGCCTCGAGAAAAGTTCCAATAAAAAGTATCGTTGTTGGCTTACAAGGAGAAAAACTAAGTGAAGAATGGATCTAATTTTTTTTTTCTTTTTATTTTATTTTTTTTTTACATAAATTCAGTTTGAATTATAATTCAAACATAACTTTTTTCTTAATAATCTTTCTTAACATTACTGATAATCCTGATTTTGACTTACCTAATTCATTTGCTAATTCTTCCAATGAGATATTTCTCGGTATTTCAAAAAATCCTGAAGAAATTGCTTTATCTAGTATGTTTTCCTCATTCAAAGTCAGTCTGTTTTTATCATCCTCAATACTATATGGAGATTTTCCAATTCTGAGTAATTCGAAATTAACTTTTTTTTGTTCAAAGAGAGTTAATAATTGGTCAATCCGTTCTCTACTCGAAATTAATCTCCAATAGGCATAACCCTCCTTAACATTAACTGGAAACTGAACTAGCACACCACATTTAATTATTGCATAGAGTAAATATGGATCTTTAGTCTTTATATTAAATTTAACCTTATTTTCTTCAGTTTCCATTACACTCAGTTCAAACACAGATGGATGATTTCTGACTTCTTCAATTATCTTGTCAATATTGTAATGTTTGATCTCGATTATTGAATTCCCAATTGAACGCTCGAGATCGTACGGAAGGAAATGGGAAATCTCTAATTTTATATCAGGGTAATTTTTAAAAATTTGTGAGATCCATAATTGATCTGGAAATTTTATTTTTATCCGAGCTAAACTCGGTTGACTTGAATCCATCTTTAAATATTAGTATTTTAGGCTATAAAACTTTTTTTTATTTTTAATTTTAAATTATTAATTGTGTAGAAGTTCTAAACTTTTATAGTTCTCATCTTAATTAGTGTTTAAGAATTTAAAACTTTTTTTTAAAAAAATAATAAATAATTATTAATAAAAGCAAGTGAATTACATTAATATGGAAGAAAATAAGAAACTAATATTAGGGATTTGCGGAAGTCCAAGAAAACAGGGCACTGAGTACGCTATTCAATACGCTCTAAATTATGCTGCTGAAAAATACGGTTTTGAGGTTGAGTTTTGGACCGTCAGAAAAAAAAAAATAAATTTTTGTCTTCATTGTGATTATTGTATTCGAGAGAAACAAGGATGCATTAGTAAAGATGATATGGAAGATCTTTATCCTAAATTAGAGAGTGCGAGATTTTATCTTCTTGGAACGCCAGTTTTTCAGGGAAATTTATCTGGACAATTAAAAACAGTATTAGATCGTTGTCGTGCCTTGATTGCGAAAAATCCCAATGTTCTTAAAAATAAAATTGGAGCAGCATTAGCAGTTGGGGGTGATAGAAGCGGAGGACAGGAAATTGCTATACGAAGTATACTTGACTTTTATCAACAAAATCACATACACTCTGTTTCTGGAGGAGCTTTTGGAGCAAATTTGGGAGCAAGTATATGGACTAGAGATTTAGGTAAAGAAGGTGTTGAAAAAGATGAGGAAGGGTTACGAACTATTCGTAAAGTGGTAAAGAGGTTAGCTGATTTTAGATAAAAGTTTTAAAATTAAAAGAGTTAGAAATAAACTTAATTAAGGAATAATTCTTCTGCTTTTTTCTTACGAAGACCACTGATTCCCCAAAGTTCTTTGAACCAGTATTTGCCCTTGTACATTACAGCCGGAGTATTTACAATACAACCATCAGCATCACAGAATGTCCCAAGAAAATTCCTATCCTGTAATAACTGATTTACAAATTCTTCGTTATCAATATCTTCTTCAATAAATTGAACTTCGTTTTCTTTCATCCATTCTTTGAGTTCTACACAGCGATGACAATCTTTTTTTGTTATAACAATAGGTAATTGCATTTCAGTCATAATTAGAAGATAATTCTATAAGATATAAAATAATTGTCTTTAATTTATGAGTTTAATTTGTTCCTATTGAATAATCAAAAAGAAAGTTATAGAAAAAAACTTCTTTTCATAAATAATTTGAGATATGGTAATTTATTAAAAAAAAAGAAAGAAATTAACTTTATTATTAACTTCAGTTCGATGAATTTTCAATTAAATTATTAACAATAAATTCTTATTTATAAGGGCTCTTCTCTTGAATAACATTGATTAAAAAAAAGAAAGCTATAAAAATATTAGCTAACTCATACAATTTAATATAATAAAACAAGAAATCTTAAATTTAAATTAGGTTAAGAATTATTATGTCAGCAGAAGAAATTATTGAGAAACTTGCTACTGAAGTTGAAGGACAGGAAGGACAGGAAGATAATATAGTTGTTTTTACATTAAGTACTTGTCAATGGTGTAAAAAATGTAAACGATTTTTAGATGAGCGAAATATGAAATATAGCTATATTGATGTTGACAAGATTGATCATAAAGACAAATTAAAGATATTAAATTACCTAGAATCAACGTATCAATCAAGGGTCTCATATCCATTTCTCATCTGTGAAGGTGGTCATGTAGCAGGCTATAATCCAAATAAATATGTTGAATTATTTGAAAAAGAGGAGATTTAATTGGAAATGGAAACAAAGGAAGGAATGATTAAATATGTTAGAAAGGTAGCAGAGACTAATAATTGGATAATTATTAAAGATGAGCTAATGTTTAAAGACTTAATCGATGGTTTAGTTGAAAATAAAGTATCCTATGGATATCAATCATGCCCATGTAGATTAGCTTCTGGAAAAAGGGACTTAGACAGAGATCTTATATGCCCCTGCGATTATGCTACTTTAGATATAAACGATTATGGCGCATGTTATTGTAATCTTTATTTAAAACCAGATTTCTATGAAAAAAGGATTGATTTTATAGCAGTTCCTGAAAGAAGACCCGCTGAAAAAGAAAGAGCTGTTGTAGGTTATTTTAGCGAGTCAAAATAGTTCCCAATTTTTCACTAATTTACCCTTATACTAGCATCCTATATTCTATAAATAAAAACTTTTTATTTTTCTGAATCTCTAGTTAAGTTATGACTGGAAAAGAAATAACTAATGATGAATTAGAAGATGAGTTGGATGAAGCCTTTAAAGCCAATGAAGCTAAGCGTGATCAATGTGGAACACCAATTCCATCAAATAAGGAAGTGGGGGTCCAAAGAACAGGAGCAAAACTAAAAAAGGAGTAAAATTAAATTTATATTTTCTTTTTATAACAAATTCAACAATTCGTCCATTTCGTATCAAAAATAACTTCTGTTTTTTGATTTAATTAATAAAAGTATGTTAAATTTAGTCTTAAAAATCTTATTCTTTGTAAACTCGAAGAAAAATTTCATGTTTACTAGAACCACTCAAAAAGAAGGAACTTCTTTTAGAGTTTATGTAGTATCATAGAAAATACTAAGATTATTCGTAAATGATAATATAATTAAAAACTAAACCGATTCTGGAATTTCTAATATAAAATTGCTTCCTTGAGCATAATCATCATCTACACAATTTACAACCCAAATCTTGCCAGAATAACTTTCGATTATTTTTTTTACAAGGGAAAGTCCGATTCCCATCCCTCTTTTATAACTTTCAACATGGTGACCTTTTTGGAAAATTTCACTTTTATATTCATCAAGTATTCCGATACCATTATCTTTAAATTCCATTCTTATGTTGTTATTTGTATCAACTTGTATTTTAGAGATACCAATTATGACTTTAACTGTTTCTTTTTCGTTATATTTTATTGCGTTGTGTAAGAGGTTTTCAAATACGTCTAAGAGAAATTCATTGGCCTTTACATATATTTTCTTATCCTGTTTATTAATTATAATATTTAATCGCTTGTCTTGAGCACTCTTCTGAGCAAACTGTATTGCTTCATCTAAAACTTTAAAAATTTCAACTTCTTCTAAAGATACTTCTGTTTCTTCAAGTTTAGAGAGTTTTCTGACATTATTGATTAACTTTACTCCTCTTTTTATTTGATTATCTATTGTCTGAAAAAGATCATCAATTTTTTCCTGTCCATCTGAGTTTTCTTTGAATATTGATATTAATTCCGCTGATGACATTATATTGTGAAATATATTATTCATATCATGCGTGAAGATATCCTTAAAAAACTCTGCTCTTTCATAGGCTTCCCGGAATTTTTGTTCAGATTTTCTCAATTCTTGTTCAGCATGCTGATGTTCAGTAACATCTTTAAAGCTCCATACACGACCAGTTTTTTGACCTTCCTGAATTAATGGACATGAGAATTGCTCAAATATCCGTCCATCACCAAAGAAAATCATATCATATGCATCTTTTGAGGTTTTTTCTAAAGTTTTTAATTTTGATAAAAACTTCTGTGGATCCTTGAGTTGGCTTAATATGTGATTTAATAGTAAGCCAAAATCTTTGTTATCAATAATTTCATCCGGTACACGCCATAAATAAATGAATCTCTCATTTAAATGAGTAATATTGTTGTTATTATCAATTGCAATAATTCCATCAGCAGTAGCTTCGAAAGTAGCTCTTAATAATTCTTGACTCTCCTGCAAAGCTTTTTCCGCAGTTAACCGTTCAATTGTATCTCCAAGTATCTGAGCATATATTCGTAACATTGCAAAATCTTTGCCTTTCCATTGCCTTTTTTCTATAACTTTAATGAAACATATAAATCCTTTCAATTTTACATTTACATAAATAGGGAAAGCTAAAAATGACTTTATATTTTGTAGTTCCATAAATTTCTTTATAACTTGAGATCCGTTAGGTAATTCAGAAATATCTCTTAAATTAATAAAACTTATCTTTTCAATTTTTTTTTTCCACCAAGAGATTGTTTCAACACTTATATCTTGAAGAATATTTTTTTTAGAATTAATTCCTTTAGCACACCATTCATGGGTATTTCTTATATATTTATTATCTCCATTAAAGAGGAATAGAGAAACACGATCCGCATTCGTTAAATTTCCCATTTCTTGAAATGAGGAATCTATTACACTATCAAGATTGATTTTTCCTACAAATCGAGACGAAATTGTTGAAATGACCTTCTCAAAATTCAAACGGCTTTCAATTGACACGTAAACACTCCCAAAATAGAAGAATCGGTTATAAATATCTGGTGTACAAATTAGGTATTGCTAAATCTGAATTTATGATAAATTGAATATTTTTAAATTTATGGAAAGGCATAAATTACGTTCTTAAGTGTAAATCAACTAATAAATACGATCTTCTTCAAAAGATATTATGAGTAAATTAATAGTTATTATTTTTAATTTTTTAAAGGATGGTAGAAGAACCAGGCTATCTTATATAATAATTTACCAACAACTAATTATTT
>JAHLWT010000096.1 GCA_019057775.1 Promethearchaeota archaeon | reverse complement strand
ATTGTCTTGGATTTGTTGCTTTAAACTTGTATTTTTGACCTTTATTTGGATAATTGTTCTGTTTTATCTCTCTGATTAACTTAATAGTTTTCTGTTTTATTTGTCTTTGTAAAATATCAACGCGATCCTCTTGGATCAACAATTTTTTTCTCTTAATTTCCGAGAGTTCCACGTTTGAGCTCTTTGAAATGAAAATTTTGGTTCTATCTCCAATATATACAGGTGGATTTGGGAGTGTTGAGTTTATAATCCCCGTAGCAACAATAGGCGCTCCACCTTTCCATGGAATTAAGAATGCAACTTCTTGTCCATAATCTATAAGTTTGTTAATTAGCGATGGCTTGATATTAGATGTCCAATCACCCTTAGTAATTATAGCCTGTTCGTTTGAAACATTTATATGAATCTCTAAAGCTTCCGCAGGGTTGTATTTTAAAACATATACCTCATCACCTTCTCCAAAATTCCCCAGATTCCTACTATCTATAAAAATCTTTGATTTTTTGGTGTATTCAAGTGCTTCAATTTTCGATATTATTGAATATTTTTTAGTAGGTAAATCAGAAATTAAAAAAATGGTATCTCCTATTTTAAATTCGGATAACCACTCTTTTTTTCCTTGAATAATGCAATTTTCTCGAAATTGCGGGATTAATCTATACATCATACTTTTTTATTATTGCTATCTTTTCCTTACTTCTTTCCAAATCGCATTTCTTCCCATTCTTTATAAGATTCCATTAATTTATCTATATATTTCCATTAAGTTTCTTTAATTCATCTTGGGCTTCTTCAATAAAAATGTGAATTTGTTTTTTCTTCTTATCATAGTCTTCTTGAGTTATTTCGTCCTTTATTAAAAGATCTTGTAAGTCTTGTAATTTATTTTTTAAATCTTCAATACGGTTCTTCAGATCTTTTTTCTGTCTGGTAAAATATTCAATTCTCTCTTTATCTTCCTTAAAAAGTTTTTCAGCATCATCTGGAGCCTTAATACCAATTACATTGAATGTTTCAAGTTCTAAACCATATCTTAAAAACTCTTCAGTAACTTTCGAGGTTATTAAATTAATTACGCGATCACGATCTTCTAAAATGATGCTCTTGGCATTATAATTTTTAAAAATATCCCTTAAAGAAGTGTGTAAAAGACTAATTATCCATTTTTTGAGGTCGTGAACACTCCATATCTTCGTACCTGCTACGACATCGTTATAGAATATTTTTGGGTCACTAATTTTTAATTTTAAATCTCCATATAATCCAATAATATATCCATCTTGAGTAGGAATACCCTCCGATTGTGGAATACCCCATGGAATTTCAGTAAAGGATGTATCAATCCAAACTATTTCAGTCCCTTTAATTCTTGCATTCTTATCAAGTTCATATATACCCCCTCCAAGAACAGCAACTAACTCTCCTTTATTGTAAAAAATTGCTTTTTCATAATCTTTTACAGCAAAAAATTTCTTTTCCTTAATATTATCTCCCCTTTGAGGAAAGATATACATTAACGGGGTATCGAGAGCTCCCCTATCTCCTCTCTGCCATGCTATAATTTCAGGGTCAAAATCTTTGAACTTTTTATGTTTTATTTCTCTAAACATGTTTATCCTCAATTATTTTAATTTTAAATTAATATTTTTTTTAATTTTTATTCAATTATTTTATATATTCTTAAATTAATCATTATGCTCAGAAACGATATACCATTGTTCACCATGTAAAAAAGATTTCGAATATTTGATAATTCCAAGCTCGGTAAGTGTATTTAAAATTTTAGTAATTTTTGCCATGGTCCAACCACTTGCTCCTATCATATCTGCTAATGTGAATTTTTGAAGTTTAAGCGCAAAAGAAATAAGATTTGATTCATCCTCTGAAATATCATGTGCTCTCAATTGAACTACTTTAAGATAATGATCTTCATCTTCTTGGATAATCTTTATTCCTGGTATGTATCCATTATCAGCAAGAGAATTTATTACAAGTTCCAATTTATCTATGGTAAAATTCAAATTTGGCTTTTCATCCAAAATTAATTGATATAAAGCATATAAAGGAATATTCTCAGAAATTTCGTGGCTATGGTCTTTTAATAGTTTCTCACCTTTATTTAACGCAGCCAAGAATTCTAAAACAGCATCTTCTATTCCCTTCATTCGCTTTGGGTCATCCATAGGACTTTCAATTATATTATCCAAAATTTCTACGCTAAATTTATTCTTAGATAACTGCTTTAAATCTTCAGTTGGAAGTTTATGAGAATTTACATTTAAAGATTCTCTTTGATAAATAAAACTCGTTAGTAATCTAATCTCTTCCCTCAGATCGATTGCTACTGAATAAGCATTAGAAATCGCTTCATTCTCAATAAAATGCGATAAATTAATCATGAAATCAGATATTCGCTTTATTTCGTTTAATATTACTGAATTGAAGAAATAGATTTCTGTGAATAAAAGTTTTTCTTTTTCTTTCGAAACTTTTTTCTGTTTTTCGCCTATCTTTTTTAATGAATAACTGGCAATTGGGTCTTTAACTAAATTTGATACTCGTTGGTTAAGAAATTTGACTCGCTTAATAAAAAAACTCACCAAATCTTCAAAAATCGGATTATTTATGTTAAGGATTGGACCAAGGATTTTACTTAATTCAACTTGTAAAGTCCCTAATTCAGAAATAATAGATTCTTGTTTTTGCCTGCTTTCTTCTTTTAAGTCATAAATGTTTTCATAGACGGAAATTCTATATAACAATTCATCTTCTCTACTCAAAAATTTAATATTCTTTTCTATACCCTTCGCCTCTTTTATAACTTTCTTTCCAAATTTTGTAATCCTCCATTTTGGAAGGATGTTATTTTTTACTGTAACTCTCTCTACTTGATTGAATTTTTCTAATTGTAAAAGGATATTTTTTACGACTCTCATGGAAAGTCTGGTCTGTTCGCTAATATTTCGGATACTCGACGTTGTTTTATCCTTTTCATTTAAAAATAATAAAATAGTTTCGATACCTTGTAGGCTTATCGGCAGTTCTCGAGTTGGATTATCTTTTTTCATTGAATTTGGCATGGATAAAATTCATTTATTTATATAATATTTAAAAAAGTTGTTTAAATATATAAATGTTTCCATATGGGAACATTCTTCAATTCTATTTAAGTATAAAATTAAGATATGAATTATCAATAGATATTGCTGATAAAAGTAATAATGAGTATAATGTGAAAATCCATATAGTCTGATAAAAAAAAAGTAAAAGCATTAAAAATTACTACCGTTTTGAAATACCTAAAAGCTTTGCGGCATTATTACCTAAAATAGCTTCGACTTCCTCTTCTGTGAATTTTATTCCTTTAGGTGCGTCCTTCGGAAGGTTTTGAATTAGTTGAATGTAGTTCTTTGTTGGAATAACGATATCATATACGGGTCCATCTGACGCGAACATTACTTTCTCCAATCCTGCGTAGTCTATTAAATCCCTTAATTCTCTACAGAATAATTCGTATTTACCGAATGCGTAGGCTTGCCACATTGCCATATCCCCATATAAGTTAGGATAAAATGCTGCAAGTGCTGCCCACTCCCTCCATTTGGGTGGACTCCCCATATGAGCTGCTATAATCTTTAAATTGGGGAGTTTATTTGAAGTTTCTGAGAGAAGAATTGGCTCGGTATATTTGCAATGGGCAGGAGGTCCTAATGGGCCTGTATGTGTGAGTAAAATACCTCCCTTTTTTTCCAGATATTTCAAAATTTTGATTGATTCTGGACTATTTGGATCGTATCCGCTATCGCAGTGGTATTTCAACCCTTTCATGTCATAATCTTCAAAACACTGCTTTAACATGTCTAATGCGTTTTCTCTCCTTGGATCGATACCTGCAAAAGCCATTAAACGATCGGGATATTTATTAGCTATATCTGCTATTCTCTTATTAAGGTTCTGAGCGATTTCTTCTGTCAACACTTCATTATCTACATTATCCACAGTATTTACGCATGTAAAATCAATACCTGCTTCATTCATCCATTTAATTATTTTTTCCCCGGTAACATCAGGATATCGTTCAGCAGCTCTGCGGGTTAAGGTCTCTTCGTCGATTTTTATCCCAGCCGCCTTAGCCAATCTAGCTTGCTCTCCCAAACGCCCCAATAAATCTTCATATTCCATTTCAAACGGACTTAAGTGATAGTGCACGTCAATAATCATTTTATGAACCTAATTTAGATAATAACTAGATTTATACTTTAATAATAATAAGTTTTTACTCGATTAAAAAATGATTTCTTATACTCAAGTTATATTACTTATAATATAGAGAAAATCGATTCTGTTATTTATCGTTCTAAACCAAAAATAATATAAATTAATAGAAGTGATATAATAAAATGATATTTCAAATTTTCAATGAGGATTGGCTTCAATCTTTAGACACGATTGAAGAGATAATGTGGTTTTTTGCTAACTTTAGATAAATTAGAATCAGTAAATGCAACGAAACCAAAATCCATTTTGTTCTATATGAAAAAACTTCAAGAAATGGAGGAGAATAAAAAATGACTGATGTCGTTTCAACTAGATTAGATGAGAAGGAAATTGATGAATTAAACAAGATCTCTGAAAGAGAACGTATAGATCGTTCATCTCTAATTCGAAAATTTCTTCTTGCCCAAATTCAAGAATATCGATTGAAAGAGAGTGGTGAGAAATATCGGAAGGGATTAGTAAGCATGGCAGAGGCGGCTATCTTAGCAAAAGTATCAATTTATAAAATGATGGAATATGTTGATCGTGAAAAGATTCAGGCCCCTTCTTTAACTGATTCTGAAATGAAGGATGATTTGAAGCGATCTAAAAAGCTATTTGATGAAATTAAGTAATAAAGAAAGAATTTTGTATTTTTAAAAGTCTTAGTTTAACTTTTCAAAATGAATGAAAATGAGAGATTGATGGTTTATGAGCTCGATGATTCGGGAGAGAAGAAGAAAGTTGAAGTAATAGAAGAGGAGCTTCAATCTTTTCTGATTTTACATCCAGAGCAAGTATTTGTAATTATTCGTGAAGATCTAAGAAGAATTTTCATTTGGAAGGGACCAAAATCTTCAATTCGTAGTAGATTTGTAAGTTCTAGAAACACCATAGCTCTCCAAGAAGAACTTAGAATGGAATGTGGACTTCGCCCTTGTAAAATTATCTCAGTAGATGTGGGAGATGAGCCTTTAGAATTTTTAAGTGCCTTTAATTTTCCACACACAGGGATAGCATTAAAAAAAATCATGCGTATGATGGGAAAAGTTAAAGAGCTGACGATTACAAGAAAATATCTTCCAGAAATCTTTACTGCTGATCTGCTAGAAAATTCTAAAATTGACGGGCAACCAACTTTTAGACCCTTTGCATTAGGGTATTTTAAGTCATGTGGAATTTTAATTAGATTTCAGGACACCACGGTAAAATTTTTAAAAGATTAACTAGATTTTAAGAAATTTTGCGATTTTTGGTAAAAAAGAATCCGAAATTCAAACTTCAGAAAAAATTTTTTGCCCTTTGTGTGCTGCAGAGATCTTAGATGAAACAGGAGATTATTGCTCCAAATGTGGAAGTTCTCTAAAATAACTTTATTTTATATTAGAAATAAAAAATAGAATAATACTATTTTACAATTTTGGCGATAATAATTTTAGCTTCTAGCCTTCTGATTCCAATTTTGCTAGTTCTCTCTCTAACTTTTCTCTTTTCTCTTCAATATTTTCTTCTCTTATCTGAAGATTCTTAGTTTCTAGATCTAATTTTTCTTGGTCTATTTTTAATTTCTCTTGTTCTGATTGCAATATGGCGCGTTCTTGATTTAAGTTCTCCTTTTCAGCTTCAAATTTTTCCTCTTTGTTTCTTAAATTTTCTCGTTCTTTTTCCATTTGAACTTTCTCAGTTTCAATTTCTTCTCGCTCTACTTTCATAGCTTCACTTTTCATTTCTAAATTCTCTCGTACTTTACCTATTTGAACTTTCTCAGTTTCGAGTTCGATTTCCATACTTTCTCGTTCTTTTTTCATTTGAACTTTCTCAGTTTCAATTTCTTCTCGCTCTACTTTCAAAGTTTCACTTTTCATTTCTAAATTCTCTCGTTCTTTTTCCATTTGACCTTTTTCAGTTTCAAATTTTTCTCGCTCATCCTTCAGTGCTTCTCCTTTCATTTCTAAATTCTCTCGTTCTTTATCCAATTGACTTTTTTCAGTTTCCATTTTTTCTCTTTCTACTTTTATAGCTTCACCTTCAATTTCCAAATTTTTGAGTTTTTCCTGGAATAATTTTTTTTCAGTTTCAAGGTTTCCTTGTGCGTTTTTTAAAGTTTCTTGTTCTTTTTCTATTTGACCTTTCTCAGTTTCTATTTTTTCTCTCTCCAATTTCATAGATTCGGTTTCCGTTTCTAGATTTTTAAGATTTTCTTGAAATAATTCTTTTTCAGCTTTAAAATCCTCAACCGCAGTCTCGAATTCTTTTTTTTTCTCCTCAGGACTCTTCCATTTTTTCTCTTCATCGGAAATAGATCCTAATTTTATTTCACACTTGTTCAACAAGTCATCGAACATTGACATTGAAAGAAAGTCTTGTTCCTTAGCATTATCGTATTTTTCTCTCATTTCTTCATATAATCCTGTTTTACTGATGAGTTTTGGATGATTGAGATAATCAAGAAATGTAATAAGAGATTTTTTTGTTTTTTCGGGTAAACTCGTGCCAGATGTACTGCTTAAAAAGTCATCTAATTGTTTTATGGATTCTTCTATTAATTTAGTATAAATTGCTGGTTCTCCTCTTAGGGAGCGTGATTGTGCAAAGGGAGTCTTTCTTATCGCACTATCCTTACTAAATTTTATACTAAGTTGATCTAATTTACGAATAATACCCTCCATCTTGATAAAATCAGTATTTTTTGCAGTATAATAAAGTTCAATTATTTCTTCAACTAATTTTGGATTTTCCTGTACCTTAGAATGGTCTAAATACCAAATGAGAGATTCTAACCTATTTTCTGTTTGTCTTTGTAGACCTAACCATTCTTTACCGCTCTTCTCTTGGAGATCCTTTTTAACTAAAGTTATTTTTTCCATGAATTCTTTAATAGTGTCAGAATTTTTATATATACGTTTTACATAAGATGTTACATTTCACAAAGAAAGGGATTATATGTTTAGTTTGTAAAGGAATAGTCGTAAAATTCGCTTTTTTTACGGAAATTGCAATGCTTTATACTCTGACTAATTTTACAATCTATTAAAATTATAGTAAACTCTATGAGGTTCTTGAAAATTAATTGTTTTGTTCTATTCTATACTGTTCTTTCAGAATAATACTAAAATTCTTGGTTCAGAAAAATTTATTGTAACTAACAATGGAACAATAGATTTAAATGCTTGGGCAGTTCTAATCAACAAAAATATCACTATCAGATTTTACGCAAATGATAGCTTCGGGATTATTAATTATGAAGAAATTACTGTAATTAAACAAAGTGGAGGTCCTGAAATTACTATAATATCCCCGTTAAACCTCGAAAGTTTTTCCCTTCCCCCTAATTTTACCATTGAAGTTTCAGATCCAAATTTAGATTCTATTTGGTATACATTAAATCTTAATCCACAAAAATTTTTTATAACTAGCAATGGTACGATTGATTTTAATGCTTGGGACCTCCTAAGCAACGGAAATATTACTATCAGATTTATCGCAAATGATAGTTTGGGAAATTTAAATTTTGCAGAAGTTATTGTTATAAAAGATATAAAAACAAAAAATTCTCCTTCACCACTATCTAATATTCTTTTGATCTCCCTTTTAATTAATGTTCTTAGTTCTATTCAGTTTAATAGGAATAATTTTTATTATCCATAAAAAATTTAAAAAACCTAAAGAAATGGAGGAGAATAAAAAATGACTAATGTCGTTTCAACTAGATTAGATGAGAAGGAAATTGATGAATTAAACAAGATCTCTGAAAGAGAACGTATAGATCGTTCATCTCTAATTCGAAAATTTCTTCTTGCCCAAATTCAAGAATATCGATTGAAAGAGAGTGGTGAGAAATATCGGAAGGGATTAGTAAGCATGGCAGAGGCGGCTATCTTAGCAAAAGTATCAATTTATAAAATGATGGAATATGTTGATCGTGAAAAGATTCAGGCCCCTTCTTTAACTGATTCTGAAATGAAGGATGATTTGAAGCGATCTAAAAAGCTATTTGATGAAATTAAGTAATAAAGAAAGAATTTTGTATTTTTAAAAGTCTTAGTTTAACTTTTTAAAATAGAAATCAAGAATTTATTGAGACGTTCCTGACAATGCTTTTACCAAAAAATTCTTATATCTTATATTATTGTATACTAGTATACAAGAATACAAAGAAATGATTGATATGAGTACCATTAGGATTGATAAAAATCATATAGAATTATTGGATAAATTAATTTCTCATCTAACTTTACGGGGAAAGAAAATAAACAAGAAGGATCTAATAGCGAAGTTGATTGAGGATGCAATGATCGCTGAAGGTATCGGAAAAAATGAAGATTTAAGTTCAATCACAGACGATCATGCCTGGAAAGGATTAGAAGAAGTCTTTGAATTAGGTATTGAGGACTTATCAGAAAAAGTCGATGATGTCTTATATAAGTTGAATGGGGAAGAATAACATGGCTGTCTTTTTAGATACAGGATACATAATAGCTCTTAAGAACAAGGATGATAAAAATTTCCAAATCTCACAGTCATGGATGAGGAGGTTCCTAAAGAATGAATTTGGGCAGATATTTACATCTACGTTAATATTTAATGAGCTGGTAACATTAGCATTAGTTAGATTAAGAAACCCTGATTTTGCCATAAATGTGGGTAATTATATTCTAAAGAGTAAAAAGATAAAAATAATTAGTTTTACAGACGACGATTTTAAAAATTCTTGGAAAACCTTTCAAAAGTATAAAGAAAAAAGATTATCCTTTACTGATTGTTCGATTTTAGCTCAATGTGAACGTTTAAACTGCAACTTTTTAGCTACCTTTGATAAACACTTTAGAGGGTTAATATCTTCAATTATAAGTTGATTATTGAAGAAGAATATGAAAAAAGAACTTGGGACACCTTCCTTAAGGGAAAAACTACGATTAAAAAAGGCAAGAGAAAGATCTGTTATTTATCGTTCTAAACCAAAAATAATATAAATTAATAGAAGTGATATAATAAAATGATATTTCAAATTTTCAATGAGGATTGGCTTCAATCTTTAGACACGATTGAAGAGATAATGTGGTTTTTGGTATTTTACCTGATATTTTTGCTGATAATGGCAATTTTCTTGAAGATTGCATTAGGTTTTTTCAGTAAAGCGAGACATACCGACTTTGGTCAAGTATTCGTAACATCCTTTCTGATAACGATAGCTTTTGCTTTGATATTTCTGTTTTTGGGGGGCTGGCTTGCGTTAATTATTGCATTAATATTGATGTGGATAATTATAAGCGTTAGACACAATATTGGATTCGTTGCTGCAATTATTGTAACAGTACTGGCTTTTTTACTTTATATTCTCGTGGCTATAGTCATTGGAGTGATATTAGGAACGACTTTAATTGTATTACCATTTTAAATCTTTTTTTTTTATTTAAATTGATACAATCTATTGTTTTGACTCTGAAATAAAATCTAAATTAAAATGCTGTAAAATGCCTTCAAATTAGCAAACCACTCCTTCCTATTTTCTTTTTTTCAACACCAATTTACATATAAAAAACTCTTCTTAAGAATATAAATCCTATTTCTTGGTCTTTTCAATAAATTTCAGATCTACTACAAAATTAACTAAACTTTAAGGTTCAATAAGTTATTTTTAAAAGAGATCGTAAAAATATATTCATGCGATTGTTAATAAACTCTCTTGTTGTTTAAGGAGTAAAAAAAAGTTATGGATTAAATCGAATATACTTAATATGTTGATTAATTAACGAATTATACCTATATCCCGTGGAGTAAGAGCTGCCACAGTAGGGACAATCATGCTGGAATGGGCCATTGCTTTCGGATGATACATTTACGAGATTCTTACATTTAACACAGATATCTTCTAATGACATTATAAGATGAAAATGAGATGTCAACTATTTAAAACAGAGAACCACTAAGAATTTCTAAATTTTTCCATCTTAGTATGTATCTTAGTATGTTACTGACTCTCACATCTTAGATGACAATAGTAAGAAATATCAAGAAGTTATTAAACAGTATTAGACAGTTATATTTTGATAGATCCTTATTTTCAAGATTTATAGACAAAAATAAGAGAGTCTATTTTTAGGTTAGCTGCGTATAAAATCATCTTTAATACATCTCTGACATAAAACTTTTAAATTGTTTAAGACATTACTTCCCCCTTTATCAAGTGGGATGAGATGGACATATTCAAGACCCTCCAGACTTCCACAAACCTCACATCTCAACGACCTCCCAACTCCATACCTTTTCCAATAGTTACGCCTCATCTTAGCAGAAATATATCTTGAGCCGGATGGTGGGACTTTGTTATTTAATTTGTACATATCAATGAGACCGATTATTGAGTACACTATAAGGCAGGCTCCCGTTGCTAAAGCGCTACCTTGTATATATCCTTTACTATTTGCTAAATTTGCGATACAAAAAAGAAATAAGAAAATTATTCCAAGTATAGCCAATAATAGAAAGCCTATTATAAAACTAAAATACTTACTCCGTTTTGGTTTTTTCTTAAGCCTGATAAGGACATAGGAAACCACTAAAATTCCGTAAACGAGGAAGGGTGTAATAAAAATTAATACTAAACTTTTACTGAAAAAAGACACTATAGTTGGAATAATAATAAGACAGAGAATAAATACGTTCACAAACGCGAATATTATCCCATAGAATTTTTTATCAGGCATTATTTTCTACTCTCTTGTTATGCTCAAACTTCTTGAAGTATTAAGAGATTTAACATTCAAATTTATAAATTTTTCCATTACTTATCTGTAAAAAGAAGTAATTCTTGTTGAGAGCTTGAATAAGCATTTTTGTTTCCATAAATTAAGAATGAACAAACATCTTTAAATAATTAAAAGCTGTATATTAATATAGCATACTCTTAAAAAATAATAAAATTTAATAAAAATTCAAGTAAATATTTGAAAAAGTGGAGGAATAAAAAATGGCAGGTTCTGATTATATAAGTTGGAGTCCTATTAGAAGATTAATGAAACATAATGGGGCTCTTATTGTTGCGCGTGATGCAGTAAATGAATTGGTTGATTGGATGGGTTCATCTGCTGAGAAATTGACAAAAACCGCGTTAACATTAACGAAACACTCAAAACGTAAAAAAATAACTCGAAATGATATCCTTTTAGCTATTAAATACTTCTAAATAGGTAAAAAGTACAAAATTCTAAATTTTCAATTTTTTTTTTCTTTTTTCCTTTAAATTTTCAATTAATTATAGATTAACTACAAGATTAATTCCGTTCCTTTTAGAAAAATTTCTTGGCTATTAGCCTTAGGCATAAATAATTCGTATTAACCACAATTAAAAAAATGTAAACTATTTTTCTTAATTCAAATAAGAGGACTCTTAAAGAGATATTAATTCTCTGATGCTGGTGTTGAGATATGGCCTTGTGTGATCAGCCATTCATCTCCTTCCTTTTTCAATACTCCAGTTAATCTTGCTGGTAGACTCAATGTTTGGCCTTCAATTGTCAAATTGACAGTTACTTCTGCTGCAAGCCATGCAATTTGTCCATGATAATTTATTTTCTTCCAATCAAAAGTGATGGAGATTTCCTCGAATTTATCTTTATCTTTTTGAGGAGCTGATTTATACTCTTCATAACCTACCCATTTTTCTCCGGTTCCAAACATTACTAAATTTTCATCTTTAGCAAATAAGGATAAGTATTCGTCTACGTTTTTCTTAGAGTAAGCTTTAATAAACTTCTCTAAAAAAGTATTAATTTCAGCTATTACTTGGGAATCTGTATTCATAACTTCACCTCTTAAAGGATTTCATACATTAATTTAGAGACTTATGATATTTCAAATTAAAGAAGTTTTTATCATTTATTAATTAGAATTAAAAAATCGAGAAATAACTTAATTCTTAAGATAAATAACTTAAGAATGTATAGAGACCTCGCAGTACGCATCTCATTGTCGAAAAAATTATATATGTAGATGATCTATATATATATGTGGAAAATATATGGCATCTAAAAATATATCAATTAGACTTGAC